>CAJXPE010000045.1 GCA_913057965.1 uncultured Marixanthomonas sp.
AATTATATATGTTTGATTGTGTGATAGATGATAGGTTATTGCAATAATACTTCTTTTTATTTATATACGTAAAAATTAAAAGTTTAGTTTTTATTAAGAAATTTATAATTTAAATATTGTATGTAAGCTAAATGAAAATCTACTCTTAAAATATTTATAGCTCGTAGAGAAAAAAGAGTGTAAGTCATTGGTCTTTTATGTTTTAGCAATAATTAAGGCAGCTTAAAATTGAGTTTTAAAGGAAAAAACAATTAATTTAGAACCAATACAATAAAGGTAAACTGTTAAATAAATTGTAGAAAAATTTTTTACCTTCAAAATTTAAATTTATTGAGGATAGTTTAACGTTATTTTTTTATAAATTTTTCAACCGCCGTCCCATTTTCCGAAGTAACCACTACAAAATACAATCCGTTGGAAAGTACTGAAACATCGAGTTGATTGGTATTTTCTTTTTCGGAAAGAATTATTTGTCCGTTTATCGAAAATACAGAAATATTTTCAATGCTATTATTTACTGAAGTGATAAAAAGCGTTTTAGAAACGGGATTGGGGTATATTTTAAACGTGTTTAGAGTGTTTGCCGGAACACCTAAAAAGGGTGTTTCCTGAAACTCCAATCCAAATCCCGGTGCAAACCAAACCATTAAATACCGTTCCTGTGTATTTGGATTTGTATCTATGTATATGTTATAGGAGTCTCCATAAAACCCATTAAAATGTTTAAAATACTCATCTTCAAAGCTATTATAGCTTTCGGTTTCGCAGTCGTTTTCAGTAGGGTTGAAGTCGCTAATTATATATTCCTCTATTTGGGTATCAAATTGATACGCTCCAGTATAGGTGTTACAGGCCGCTAGCCCTTCAAAAGTTAAATCTTCAATGATAATTAAGGTAGGATTTACAGGTGACGATTCGTTGGTAATGTAAATCGGGTCTTCAAGATCTGCCGTAAAAGCACGTAAATACCAAGTGCCGAAAAAATCGGGATCTCCTTCTTGTGCAAATGATTGGAAGGATGTAAAAAGTGCTATGCTCAAAAGTAATAGTGTTTTCATTACATCTGATTTTCAGTTGTTTAGTAAGTTATAAAACTTTGCGGACTTTTCCTACCTTTGGGGAATCTTAAACCCTTCCTCAATGACAGATTTTTGGCTATATTTTAAATTAGGCTTAGAGCACGTGCTCGATTGGCAAGCGTATGATCACGTTCTTTTTATTATTGTGCTTTGCGCAGCGTATACCTTTAATGCATGGCGAAAACTATTGGTGTTAGTCACGCTGTTTACAGTAGGGCATACTATTTCATTATTATTGGCAAACTATGGCGTGGTAAGTGTTTCCAGTAGTTGGATAGAGTGTTTAATTCCTATCACCATTTTGGTCACGGCTTTGTTTAATTTATTTACAGCAGGAAAAGAAAAAAGGGCTGAAAAGCTAGGAGTGTTATATGTAGCAACCGTCTTTTTCGGATTGATTCATGGATTTGGTTTTGCTGGTTATTTCAAAATGATTAGTGGGGATAACGATATTTTGCACTTATTGGAATTTGCACTCGGTATTGAAGCGGCACAATTAATTGTAGTTATTTTAGTGCTTATATTAGCCTTTTTGGTACAAACTATTTTCCGGTTTAACAAGCGCGACTGGGTGCTTGTTATATCTTCAATTGTTATCGGACTTATAATCCCCATGCTAATAGACAATTGCTTTTTTCTTTTTTCTTGAAATATCTTACATACAATTTATTTCTGTTTCAGTAATTAGTGATACTTTTAATATTTTGAAGCTTTTGCAAATGCTTAACAAAGTAAATTTTGCTATCATGTAACTTCCTGCTAATTTCGCTACTTATTTAACACTATGGGTATTAGTAAACAACGACAATACGACATCGCCTATTTACGTATGGCACAAGAATGGAGCAAACTCTCTTATTGCAAACGCAAACAAGTTGGCGCACTTATTGTGAAAGATAAGATGATTATTAGCGACGGATACAATGGTACTCCTAGTGGATTTGAAAACTTTTGTGAAGATGAAGAAGGCTATACCAAATGGTATGTGCTTCACGCAGAAGCAAACGCTATTTTAAAAGTGGCTTCCTCAACACAATCTTGTAACGGAGCCACCTTGTACATTACGTTATCGCCTTGTAAAGAATGTAGTAAATTAATACATCAAGCTGGAATTACACGGTTAGTATACCATAAAGGATATAAAGATAACAGTGGCATAAAATTTTTGGAAAAAGCAGGCGTTACCATTACGCATATTGAAGATTTACAATAAATTACATGAAATACCACAAAAAATACTTGCCATTAATAATTGGTACGGCGCTTGCCTTAGGTGTTTTTGTGGGATCAAAACTCAACTTTAACGATACTACCGAAAAAATTTTTGCTACCAACAGCAAAAAAGACAAGCTGAACCGGCTTATAGATTATATAGATTATGAATACGTAGATCGCGTAAACACGGACAGCATTGTGGATGTAACGGTTAATGGTATATTAGAAAATCTCGATCCACATTCGGTATATATTCCCAGTGATGAATACGAAGAAAACGCTGACGATATGCGCGGTAACTTTGTGGGTATTGGCGTGAGTTATTATGTATATAATGATACTATTGCCGTAATCCGTTCTATTAAAGGAGGACCTGCAGAACGCGCCGGTATTAGAGGTGGCGATCGTATTTTATATGCCGATGAAAAGAAAATATTTGGTGATAGTATTAATAGAGATAGTATCATTTCGTATTTAAAAGGCGAAAAAAATTCAAGAATTAAGCTGAAAGTGTACCGAAAAGGTCAAGATGAGCTGTTGGATTTTAAATTCAGAAGAAAAGAAGTGCCATTGGTAAGTGTCGATGCTTCCTATAAATTGACTGATGAAGTAGGCTATATAAAATTGAACCGTTTTTCAGAAACCACATACGATGAATTTGAAAATGCCCTGGAAGAATTAACAGATAACGGTATAAAAAGCTTAGTATTAGATCTTCGGAACAATCCTGGCGGTTATATTTCAACCGCAGAACGAATTGTAGATGAGTTTTTGGAAGATGATAAACTGGTTCTCATTACAAAAAATAAAAGTGGCGACATTAATAAAACCTACGCTACGCGGCGCGGTGATTTTGAAGATGGAAAAGTCTATGTGCTTATCAATGAAAATTCAGCTTCAGCTAGTGAAATTGTAGCCGGTGCACTTCAGGATAACGATAAAGGGGTGATAATTGGTCGCCGATCGTTTGGTAAAGGATTGGTGCAACGCGAAATGTCCTTAGGTGATGGTAGTGCCGTACGATTAACGATTGCTAGGTATTACACACCAACCGGTCGCTCTATTCAAAGACCGTATGGTAATGGTAATGATGCATATTATAGTGATTACGAAAAACGCTATAAAAATGGTGAGTTAGAACACAAAGAAGATATCGAGGTCGTAGATTCATTAAAGTTCGTTACACCAAAAGGTAAAATTGTTTACGGTGGCGGGGGTATTATCCCAGACGTTTTTGTGCCAAAAGATACTAGCGTGGGGAGTGAAACCATTAATTACGTTTCGCGAAGTGGTTTTATGAGCTATTTCATCTTTGAATATTTAGAAAGAAACCGCGCGCAGTTTAAAGGAATGAGTTTTGAAGAATTCGCTGAAAATTATAATGTTGACGAATCCCTTTCAAAAGATTTCATCGAATATGCTCGGTTTAACGAAGCGCAAATAAATTTAACAGGTTACGAAGCTCGGTTGGATAAAGCGTTAAAAGCGAACATAGCGCAACAGTTATTTGGTCCAAACGCTCACGAATTTATACTTAACCAAGGCGACCCGATGCTTACCAAAGTTTTGGATATAGAAGCGAAAGAAAAAGCAGAGGAGTAAGACTTCTAGTTATCTCGACGCTATAAGAGATCATATTCCGCTTGTCACGAACTACTTACTAAAAGCCTTTGATACTATATATCAATACTTTCTTTTTTTCTTCTTCTGAATGGCCTGCGAAACTTGTAAAATAACCAATAATAAAATAGCACAAGCACCTGCCAAAACAGTAATAGCAGCTACAGCACTGTCGCCTTCAAAAAGGTTATCAAAATCCAGTTTGGTGGCATTAAAAATTATTAAACCGGCAGCAAGTGCCATGAGGATGTATATAAAGATTTTCATAACACAAAATTAGTTAAATAATTCTTGAATATTCGATGTAAACAGTTTTACTGAAATAGCTAACAAAATCACGCCAAAAATCTTTTCGATAATGCCTATTCCGTTTTTTCCTAGAAACCGCTGAAGGGAAGACGAAGTTTTTAATACGATAAAAACGACGATTATGTTCACAAATATGGCAACAATAATGTTTTCTAGGTCAAACTCTGCACGTAATGATAAAAGTGTGGTTAAACTTCCAGGTCCAGCAACAATAGGAAACGCGATAGGGAAAACCGTTGCCATGCTTAAATCGCTGTCTTGCTGTTTAAATAAGGTGATGCCCAAAACCATTTCCAAAGCAATAAAGAAAAGGACCAATGCCCCAGCCACAGCAAATTCGTTTACGTTAATACCGATGAGGTTTAAAATACGTTCTCCTATAAATAGAAAAACAATTAAAACAATAGCCGAAATAATAGACGCACGACCACTCTTTATTTCTTTCGATTTTTCTCGCAATGAAATAATAACGGGAATACTCCCTATTATGTCAATAACCGCAAAAAGTACCATAGTAGCGGTTAGAATTTGTTTAAAATTGAATTCCATATCCTAAAAATTTAAGCCGGCAAAAGTAATTGATTATTCAATTTTTTCATCACCAAACACTATTAAATTTATATTAAATATCTTCGGAAATTATATGCAAAACCAAGTACCTTTGCAAATTACTCAATAGGCCCAAATTTAGTGCTTTTAAACAATCAAATATGTTTCAGTTAGGAAAGGCAATCATTTCAGAAGATATTATTGAAAAAGACTTTGTGTGCAACCTTAGTGCTTGTAAAGGAGCTTGTTGCATTGAAGGGGAAGCCGGTGCACCCGTTACCGAAAATGAAACTAAGATATTAGAAGAGATTTACCCAAAAGTAAAACCGTTTTTGCGCCCGGAAGGTATTCAAGCCATCGAATCGCAAGGTACTTTTATAAAAAGTCCTCAAGAAGAACTGGAAACTCCATTAGTGAATGGAAAAGAATGTGCCTATGTTACTTTTACTGAAAATGGAACCGCTAGTTGTGGTATTGAAGATGCTTATAATGCAGGAGAGGTTGATTTCCGAAAACCTATTTCCTGTCATTTGTATCCTGTCCGCATTCAAGATTACAGTGAATTTTCGGCCATAAATTATCACAGATGGCCTATATGTGACGATGCGTGTACGTTAGGCAAAGAGCTACAAGTGCCTATTTACAAATTTGTAAAAGACGCCCTTATTAGAAAATACGGTGAAGATTGGTATGCCGAGTTGGAGAAAGTGGCCGATAATTACGCAAAGTAAATTGTATTTTTTCTTTAAAATTAGAATCTGCCTTTTTTAAACTTCATTTACTTGATTTTTAGTATATTAGTTCTTTAATTACTAACTATACATTAAAATTTCAGTGATATGAAAAAACTACTATTGGGGATATTTGTGGTTACACTATTATTTGGTTGTAAAGATAATCCCGTCTCAAAAAAGATTAAAGAAACCCGCGAGAATGTTTCAAACACAACAAATGCGGTAAAAGAAATGAATAAAATGGGGGACGACCTCAAAGAGCTTCAAAAAATGGAGCCGCTTACCAATGAAGAATTAAAAAATTGGTTACCCGATGAGGTTAACGGCATGAAACGCATTGCTTATAAAGCAGGAGGAGCATCGTATATGAAAATTGCTTCCATTGAAGCAACGTATGCCAACGAAGATAAATCTAAAAAGTTTAAATTTCAGGTAATTGATGGTGCGGGACAGATGGGTGCTGCCGCAACGGCAGGGATGCGTATGTTATTTTCTCAAGATTTTGAAGAAGAAGATGAATACAAAACGCGTAAAACTGTAAAAAAGAACGGTAACAAAGCTATTGAAGAATATAAAAAGAAGAATAATAATAGCGAAATTCAATTAATGGAAGAAGGGCGTTTTTACATAAAAGCGACCGGGACAAATATGGATATTGATGAAACCTGGGATGCTATTGACGAATTAGATGTTGATGATTTAGGCTAATTATTTAAGTTGCTTGATTTTTAAAAACCGAAAGTATTTACTTTCGGTTTTTTTTATATAAATTAATTTCAAAAGTCCTAAATGTTAAAATTTGAATGTTTGTTTTCCTGAAATCTTCCCTTAAAAAATAGAGGTAAAAATACCCTATAGACTATTGTAGATTGTATGCTTACAACTGTTTTGTGGCTTCAAAACATCACCTTCCTAAACAATACTACTTTCAATTTAAAACACTGGCAATCAAATAATTGTATCCTGTATTTAACAACCCGCTCTTAAGCCCAGTAAATACGTTGTGTTGAAAACTTTGTTGAAAACCCAACCCTCCTCTCAGTCAAATTGGCTTTAATTTTCTTGATATTTGTTAGTCCCAAGTGGTATCAAATTTTAACAAAAATAAAACCGAAGGATAATGAGCGCAGTAGAACCTATTTTACAAGAAAACAAAGATCGATTTGTAATATTTCCAATTCAACACCACGACATTTGGGATTGGTATAAAAAAAGTGAGGCAAGTTTTTGGACTGCTGAAGAAATAGATTTGCACCAAGATCTTAGTGATTGGAATGACAAGTTAAATGATGATGAGCGCTATTTTATAAAACACATCCTTGCATTTTTTGCTGCTTCAGATGGAATTGTAAATGAAAACTTAGCAGAAAACTTTGTAAGTGAAGTACAATATTCTGAAGCGAAATTCTTCTATGGGTTTCAGATTATGATGGAAAACATCCACAGTGAAACTTATTCGTTGCTTATTGACACCTACGTTAAAAACGAAGAGGAAAAAGACAAGCTTTTCAATGCCATAGAAAACTTTCCTGCCATTAAGAAAAAAGCAGATTGGGCCTTAAAATGGATCGAATCCGATTCATTTGCAGAGCGTCTTATTGCTTTTGCTGCAGTGGAAGGTATTTTCTTTTCAGGTTCGTTTTGTTCACTATTCTGGTTAAAAAAACGTGGTTTAATGCCAGGTTTGACCTTTTCTAACGAGTTAATTTCCCGTGATGAAGGCGTGCACTGTGATTTTGCTGTTCACCTTCACAATCATCATTTGGTAAATAAAGTGCCAAAAGAACGCATTCGCGAAATACTTGTTGATGCATTGAATATAGAACGTGAATTTATCACCGAGTCACTCCCAGCGAGTTTAATCGGGATGAATTCAAAATTGATGACACAATATCTAGAATTCGTAACAGACCGTCTCTTAGTAGAACTTGATTGCGAAAAAGAATACAACGCTAAAAATCCATTCGACTTTATGGATATGATATCCCTACAAGGAAAGACAAATTTCTTCGAAAAACGTGTTTCTGAATATCAAAAAGCAGGCGTTACCAATAAAGACAAAGAATCCAATAAAATCAGCTTCGACGCAGATTTTTAATAGCTAAAAGTTTCCGCTTTCTCCCCAAGGGGCGGGCTTTTTTTATAATTAACTGATAATGTGCAGGATAAATCTTGCGCACAAACATAGTAGTAAACTATATCGCTAACCTCAATAAATAAAGAAGTATGAATGTAATAAAAAGAGACGGCCGCAGGGAACCCATCATGTTCGACAAAATTACCGCACGTGTACGTAAGTTATGCTACGGTTTAAATGAATTGGTAGATCCTGTAAAGGTTGCCATGCGTGTAATTGAAGGATTGTACGATGGGGTAACGACCAGTGAATTGGATAATTTAGCTGCTGAAATTGCAGCAACCATGACCACTTCGCATCCAGATTATGCACGATTGGCGGCGCGAATTTCCGTCTCTAACTTACATAAAAATACAAAGAAAACCTTTTCTGAAGTAATGACCGATCTATACGAGTATGTAAATCCTCGTACAGGAAAAGCGGCACCATTATTAAGTGATGAGGTGTATAAAGTAATTATGGATAATGCCGAAGAATTAGATTCGACCATTATCTACAACCGTGATTTTGGATATGATTATTTCGGTTTTAAAACCTTGGAACGTTCTTACTTATTAAAGTTAAACGGTCAAATAGTGGAACGACCACAACATATGTTAATGCGTGTTTCCCTTGGGATACATTTAGACGATTTAGCTTCGGCTAAAGAAACCTACGAGTTGATGTCTAAAAAATTCTTTACCCATGCAACACCAACCTTGTTTAACAGTGGGACACCAAAACCACAAATGTCTTCTTGTTTCTTATTGACCATGCAAGACGATAGTATTGACGGTATTTACGATACGTTAAAACAAACAGCTAAGATTTCACAATCTGCAGGGGGTATTGGGTTGTCTATACACAACGTTCGGGCAACTGGTTCCTATATTGCTGGAACCAATGGAACCTCAAATGGGATTGTACCAATGTTACGGGTGTATAACGATACGGCTCGGTACGTAGATCAAGGTGGCGGAAAACGTAAAGGTTCTTTCGCTATTTACGTAGAACCTTGGCATGCCGATATTTTCGATTTTCTAGATCTGAAAAAGAATCACGGTAAAGAAGAAATGCGCGCTCGCGATTTATTCTACGCCATGTGGATACCAGATTTATTTATGAAACGTGTTGAAGAAGATGCCGAGTGGACCTTAATGTGTCCAAACGAGTGTCCAGGTTTGTTTGACTGTCATGGCGAAGAGTTTGAAGCATTATATGCTAAGTACGAAGATGCTAATAAAGGTAGAAAAACCATTAAAGCCCGTGAGCTTTGGGAGAAAATAACAGAATCTCAAATTGAAACCGGAACACCTTACATGCTGTATAAAGATGCAGCCAACCGAAAAAGCAATCAGCAAAACCTCGGTACCATCCGTAGCTCCAACCTTTGTACCGAAATTATGGAGTATACCTCACCGGACGAGGTTGCTGTTTGTAATTTAGCGTCCATTGCGTTGCCAATGTTTATTAAAAAAGGGGAATTCGATCATAAAGAATTGTTCCGTGTCACAAAACGGGTAACTAAAAACTTAAATCGAGTAATTGATAGAAACTATTATCCAGTAAAAGAAGCTGAAAACTCAAATTTCCGCCACCGTCCGGTTGGTTTAGGTATTCAAGGATTGGCAGATGCGTTTATTATGCTACGCATGCCATTTACAAGCGATGAAGCCAAAAAACTAAACCAAGAGATTTTTGAAACCCTGTATTTCGCAGCTTTGACTGCTTCTATGGAAGAAGCAAAAGAAGACGGACCTTACCAAACATATGAGGGTTCGCCTATTTCCGAAGGGAAATTTCAGCATAACCTTTGGGGTATAAAAGATGAAGAATTAAGCGGTCGTTGGGATTGGGGAAAACTACGCAAACAGATTAAAAAGAACGGCGTTCGTAACTCCTTATTGGTGGCACCTATGCCAACCGCTTCTACGTCTCAAATACTCGGTAATAACGAAGCTTTTGAGCCGTACACGTCAAATATCTATACGCGTCGTGTGCTTTCGGGTGAGTTTATTGTGGTAAACAAACATTTATTGGAAGACCTAGTTGAATTAGGGCTTTGGAATGATGATGTAAAAGAAGAAATTATGCGTGCCAATGGTTCTATTCAAGGAGTGGACATCATTCCGCAAGATTTAAAAGAACTGTATAAAACCGTTTGGGAGCTAAGTATGAAGGATATCATTGATATGTCACGCCATAGAGGCTATTTCATTGATCAATCACAGTCGCTTAACCTGTTTATGGAAAATGCAAATTATGCAAAACTGACATCGATGCACTTCTATGCATGGAAAAACGGACTTAAAACAGGAATGTATTATTTACGTACTAAGAGCGCTGTAGATGCTATTAAATTTACATTGAAAAAAGAGGTTAAAAAAGAACCTGTAAAAGAAACAGTTGAAGTTGCCGAAACAGAAGTGGAGGCAACATCTGCTGTTACAAATAAGCCACTATCGCCGCAGGAATTGCGTGAGATGCTAGCCAAATCACGTACGGCAGAGGAAGATGATGATTGCTTGATGTGTGGATCTTAATTTTTGTGTTAATTGAAGAAAAAAAGGAGAGCAAAATAGCTCTCCTTTTTTATTAAGTTATTTCCCTTACTTTTTCATATACTAAAGTGCTTTCCCAGCCTCGGTAAAACAAGTAATCGGCTAGCTTTTTTCTTTTTTTCTGAAGATTTGTTTCACCGTCCAATTGTTTCATTCGTTTTTCTGCAAGTTCGTGAAAGGTTTTGTAATACTCCCTTTCTGGAATTTCTTGCAATGCTTTTTTAATGTTATATGCTGAAATATCCCGGAATTTTAATTCACGAATTATCCGTTGTTTGCCCCATTTTTTAGTTTTAAATTTTCCACGGGCAAATGCTTGAGAAAAACGGGTTTCATTTAAAAAATTGTGTTGTAATAAGTGATGAATTATATGGTCTATGGCATCAGGAATCATACGCATATCCCTTAATTTTTGCTCTACTTCTTTATGACAACGCTCTTGGTAGGCACAGTAATTTTCAAGTTTGCGAGTCGCTTCTTCTACAGTATATGTTTTTATAGTATTCACTTGTGAAAAATAAGGATACTTTTTCAGAATAAATAAGGTTGGATTTAAAATAAGCGCAAAAAAAAACCCTCTCAAATTGAAAGGGTTTTTAATTGGATTTATTTAATCATTTCTCCGTCTTTGTCGTAAAAATGATACTCCAGATACGTGTAAGCATCTCTTGGTTGAATTTTTACCCATTTTTTGTGCTCCATAAACCATTTGGTTCGCACAGATGGAAAGCCTTTTATTAAGAAGGCTGCTATAAAAGGATGTGTGTTTAAAGTCATCTTTTTATGGTTCTTGTTGAAGAGTTTTTTAAGGTCTTCGGTAATTTTGTTTACTACAACTATGGGAGCTTCAATCTCTCCATTTTCACCTCCAGGGGCTTCTTCGGCCGTTTTAATGTTCATCTCTGGACGAACACGTTGGCGAGTAATTTGAATTAATCCAAATTTACTAGGGGGGAGTATTTTATGCTTTGCTCTATCTAATTTCATTTCATCGCGAAGATGATTATAAAGCTTTTTACGATTGTTGGCATGTCCCATATCAATGAAATCTACCACAATAATACCTCCCATATCCCGTAGGCGTAGTTGTCTGGCCACTTCGGTTGCTGCTATTAAATTTACTTCTAGCGCAGTGTCTTCTTGGTTTTTAGATTTATTGCTACGGTTACCACTGTTCACGTCTATTACGTGCATGGCTTCCGTGTGTTCTATAACCAAATAAGTTCCTTTACTGCTGGAAACAGTTTTTCCGAAGGACGTTTTTATTTGACGCTCAATACCGAATTTTTCATACATCGGTACTTTTGAGTCGTATAATTTGACAATATTCTCTTTGTCAGGTGCAATTTGCTGCACATAATCTTTTATTTGCAAGTAAAGGGTTTCATCATCAATATGTATGGCCGAAAAATCGTCGTTAAATACATCTCGAATAATAGAAGCTCCTCGGTTTAACTCGCTTAGCACCTTGCTGGGGTGGTGCGCTCCCCGTAGCTTTTTACACATCGCTGTCCAGCGATCCATGAGATTTTGTAAATCTCCATCCAGTTCTGCTACTTTTTTGCCTTCTGCTACAGTACGTATAATTACGCCAAATCCTTTGGGTTTTATACTGGTCACCAGGCGTTTTAGCCTTTCTTTTTCATCCTTACTTTCTATTTTTTGTGAAATAGAAACACGATCTGAAAAAGGAACCAATACTATATACCGACCTGCAATGGAAAGCTCTGAGCTTATCCGCGGGCCTTTAGTGGATATAGGTTCTTTTACAATTTGTACCAGAATAGATTGATTAGACTTTAAAGCATTATTAATGCCGCCGTTTTTATCAATCTCTTTTTCAAAAGGGAAATCCTTTAAAGAATAGTCTTTAAGTTTACCTGTGCTTACACGTTTTACGAATTTCAAAAGAGAAGTGACCTTTGGTCCCAAGTCGTGATAATGCAAAAATGCATCTTTTTCGTAGCCAACATTAACGAAGGCTGCGTTAAGACCGGGAACTGTTTTCCGTACTTTGGCGATAAACACATCACCTACCGAAAACTTATTGTCCTCTTCTTCTTTGTGTAATTCTAATAGTTTTCCATCTTTTAAAAGGGCAAAATCAACTTCTTGTGAACTGGATCTAATAAATAATTCGTAGTTCACTTGTAATTAATTTTTATCCCGCCCCTATACAATTGGGGTTCCGGGATGGATTAAACAATATTTTATCACAGGTTTTTTGTATCCCGAATTTCATGTTCGGAATAACCCGTCGAAATCACACGGTTTTAAGGTAAGTAAACCCCGTAATTCCATTTTCAAAGAACGTTTTAAATTTCTTTATTTCATTTTGTTGCTTTAAAATTAAAGCAACAAAATGAAAGGTCTTTAAACGAAAAAAGTAGTTCGAAACTACTTTTTCTTTTTGTGGCGATTAGCGCGTCTTCTTTTCTTACGCTTGTGTGTCGCTACCTTATGTCTTTTTCTTTTTTTACCACTTGGCATATTAAGCTTGTTTTTTGTGTTATTATATTATTTTACTTCCACATTGGTTTTTACACCTTCTACAAATACTTTTGCTGGTTTAAAAGCGGGAATGTTGTGTGCGGGAATCTTGATTGTTGTGTTTTTAGAGATGTTTCTACCTGTTTTTTCAGCTCTTTTCTTAATGATAAAACTTCCAAAACCTCTTAGATATACATTGTCACCACCTTCAAGGGTGTTTTTAACTTCACTCATAAAAGTCTCAATCACTGCCTGTACGTCAGCTTTTTCCATTCCTTCCTTTTCTGAGATTTTCGCTACAATATCTGCTTTCGTCATTATTATTAATTTTTATTTAGGTTTATTTTTTTCAAGAGGGCAAATATAACAATTTTATAATCAAATACTCAAACCTTAATCCGTTAAAATATAAAGAGATAAACCCTATTTTTGCCAGATGCTTGAAAATACAACTTTTTTTAGTAATAAACTAATAACGTGGTACTTAGAAAACAAACGAGAGTTGCCTTGGCGAAAAACAAAGGATCCCTACCGCATTTGGTTGAGTGAAATTATTCTTCAGCAAACTAGAGTGGCACAAGGTTTACCCTATTATTTAGCATTTATAGATACGTTTCCTACGGTTTTTGATCTCGCTGAAGCCTCACAAGAAAAAGTATTAAAACTATGGCAAGGGTTAGGCTATTACTCGCGAGCAAGAAACTTACATGAAACGGCGAAATACGTTTCAGAAACCTTAAACGGAGAATTTCCTACAAACTATACAGCGCTTTTAAAGCTAAAAGGAGTAGGCGATTATACGGCTAGTGCCATCGCATCTATTTGTTTTAATCAAGCGGCAGCAGTAGTAGATGGAAATGTATATCGAGTTTTGGCACGTGTATTTGGAGTCGCGACTCCAATAAATAGCACTACGGGAAAAAAAGAGTTTAAAAAGTTGGCGCAACAACTAATCGATGTGAAACAACCTAGAACCTATAATCAAGCGCTTATGGAGTTTGGGGCCCGATATTGCGTACCTCAAAACCCCAAATGTGAAACTTGCATATTTAATGACGGTTGCGAAGCTTATAAAAACGAATTGGTTTCAACCTTGCCGGTAAAATTGAAAAAAAGTAAAATTAAAAAACGCTACTTTAATTATATGGTAGTGCTTTCTGAAGATAAAAAAACAATTCTGAACCAACGAACCGGAAAAGGGATTTGGCAACAACTATATGAGTTTCCTTTAGTGGAAAGTAAAAAAGAGGTTTCAGAAAATGAATTAAAAAAATTACCCGACTTTTCAACCTTTTCAGAAGAAATGGATATAGATTCTATTTCTTTATACAATGAAATTTCAGTTGTGCATAAATTATCACACCAACATCTTTTTACTCGTTTTTGGATTGTAGAGGTTTCACCATTAAGAAAGAAAGGGGTTTCTCTTTCTGAAATAGAAGCGTATGCCGTTCCGGTTCTGATTGAAAATTTTATTTCAAACTTTTCGGTATTTAAAAACTGAAAAATTCGCTATCTTTAAAACTATATATACCTTTGTAAATTAATACAATAATTATGAGTGGAACATTAAATAAAGTGATGCTAATTGGGCACACGGGCGATGAAGTGAAAATGCATTATTTTGAAGGTGGTGGAAGTATTGGGCGTTTCCCTTTGGCAACCAATGAAACGTATACCAACCGTACAACCGGCGAGCGTGTTTCTAATACCGAATGGCATAATATTGTTGTGCGAAATAAAGGTGCCGAAATCTGCGAAAAATATCTTAAAAAAGGAGATAAGGTTTATATAGAAGGACGCATAAAAACCCGTAAATGGCAAGATGATAGTGGGAACGATCGTTATAGTACCGAAATACAGTGTACAGACTTTACGTTTTTAACTCCTAAGAACGAATCTGAAGGAGGTGGCGCGATGTCTCAAAATAAAAGTGGTAGTCATTCAAATAACACCAATTCTGGGCAGCAGCGTCAAAATCAACCGCAGCAATCTCAACAACCTGCTGGTGAAGAGGAAGACGACCTTCCTTTTTAATGAAAATAGGTGAGTATACCCTTTCAAGTTTAATCTAACATATAATTTTGGATCCGGAACCCCCGAGTTTATTTATTACTGCATTACTAAGTTATACTGAAATACCCGGTATTGTCACGCTTGTGGTTTTACTGCTTTGTTCAGCATTGATTTCTGGTGCTGAAGTAGCTTTTTTCTCGCTTTCTCCAACCGATTTTGATGCTGAAGAGAACAACGAAGCTTCAAAAAAACTGGAGATTGTTCACAGGTTATTAAATCGACCTAAAAAGTTATTGGCGACTATATTGATAGCCAATAACCTGATTAATATTGCTATTGTTTTATTGTTTGAATCACTAAGCGATAGTTGGTTTAGTGGCATTGATTACACGATAAACCTCTACTTTTTTCAATTAAGTTTATTGCTAATTTTAAAAATTGGCGTTGCAACCTTCTTAATCTTATTGTTTGGCGAAATTTTGCCAAAAATATATGCAAGCCGAAACAAAGTAAGTTTTGCATTGCTTATGGCGTATCCGTTGCAAGTGCTTGATAAATTATTTTCGCCACTTAGTTTGCCTATGCGAAGCACCACAATTTACATTCATAATCGCTTTGGAAAACAAAAAGCAAATATTAGTGTAGATCAATTATCGCAGGCTTTAGAGTTAACAAATCAGGCAGATACTACGCATGAGGAGCAAAAAATATTGAAAGGGATTGTTACCTTTGGGAATACCGATACCAAACAGGTAATGAAGCCGCGAATGGATATTTTCGCGCTCAATGAAGATGTGCCCTACAAAGAAATAATGCCCCATATAATAGAGAATGGATATTCTCGAATTCCAGTTTATAAAGATAGCATTGATAATATTACGGGTATTATATACGTAAAAGACTTGATGCCTTATATCTGTCTCTTATACACATCTCCGAGCCCACGAGACCTCTCTACATCTCG
>CAJXPE010000046.1 GCA_913057965.1 uncultured Marixanthomonas sp.
GCGTCAGATGTGTATAAGAGACAGATTTTATTAAATACCGTAGGTCTACATCAAAAAAGCCAATGGGATAAAACCCTGTGTTAAACGGGTTTTTCTTTTCTTGTGTGGTTGTTGCTGTTGTGTCTTTTTCGGTTTGAATAGCAGGCTCTTGGGCAGCAACGGAATATCCAAGTACCAGCGTGATGATGAGAAGAAGTTTGCGCATACAGGAAATCCAAAATTTAAAAACTAAAAATAAAAAGAAAGCGGCGTATTAGCCGCTTGTTTTTGTTTTGTTTAACGAATAAAAATATTAAACAGTCATAATCTCTTTTTCCTTTTTAGCAAAGATTTCATCAATTTTAGTTATATGACTATCGGTCATTTTTTGAATATCATCTTCAAGATTTTTTTGTAAATCTTCTGAAATATCCAATTTTTTTAAATCGTTATTTGCGTTTTTACGATCGTTACGAATGGCCACTTTTGCCTCTTCAGCTTCAGCTTTAGCCTGTTTGGCAAGATCTCTACGACGCTCTTCGGTTAATGGCGGAACATTTATAATAATGCTTTCTCCATTATTCTGGGGGTTAAATCCAAGATTAGCTACTTGAATCCCTTTTTCAATTTCTGGAATTAATGTTTTTTCCCACGGCTGAATAGAAATCGTCATCCCGTCTGGTGTATTGACGTTTGCTACTTGGTTAAGTGGGGTAGGGCTACCGTAATAATCTACTACCACGCTATTTACCATAGAAGGAGAAGCTTTTCCAGCTCGAATATTGGCCAATTGCTTATCTAGGTGATTAATGGCTTTATCCATTGCTTCTTTAGTCCCGTCTATCAAAAATTCAATTTCGTCTTCCATTTTATATTTATTATTCGTTATTCAAAAATAAAGCCAAAACTAGTGGCTAAAAATTGTTTATTGCTTATAAATTTACTTTCGTTCCAATTTTTTCTCCTGAAACTACTTTCATTAAATTACCTTTTGTATTCATATCGAATACAATTATCGGTAGTTTGTTTTCCTGACTTAAGGTAAAAGCTGTGGTGTCCATAACCTTTAAGCCTTTCTTTAGTACGTCTTCAAAAGTAATAAAATCATATTTTTCTGCAGCTTTGTCTTTTTCTGGATCACTCGTGTAAATACCATCTACGCGGGTTCCTTTTAATATAACATCTGCGTGAATTTCAATGGCTCGTAAAACAGCTGCACTATCGGTTGTAAAATAAGGATTTCCTGTTCCACCACCAAAAATGACAACGCGTCCTTTTTCAAGATGGCGAATGGCTTTTCTGCGTATAAAAGGTTCTGCTACTTCGTTAATTTTAATGGCACTTTGGAGTCTCGTTGGTACTTCTTCATCTTCTAATGCGCTTTGTAACGCTAATCCGTTGATAACGGTTGCTAACATGCCCATATGGTCACCTTGTACGCGATCCATCCCGCGACTGGCACCAGCAACACCTCTAAAAATATTTCCGCCGCCAATTACAATGGCAACTTCTACTCCTTTTTTTGTTATTTCATTTATCTCTTCAGCATATTCTTTTAGTCTATCTGGGTCTATTCCATATTGGCGGTTGCCCATTAAGGCTTCGCCTGATAATTTTAAAAGGATTCTTTTGTATTGCATAGTGGTGTTTTACTGGGCAAAAATAAAGAAAAATATGGTATGGTGTTATGAAAATTAAAAAGGTTGAGTGAACTAAGAGATAGTATATAAAAAACCAAAATGACTATTGAATAGATAGTGATTAATTCAGATGTACCGAATACTGTACAGTAAGTAGTTTTGATGTTTTTAAAAGAGAAATTACATCTCGATACTTAATAAAAAAAAGGAGAAATGTATAAACAAAAAAAGAGGTTTCAACTATTGCTGAAACCTCTTTGTAATTTAATATAGTTGTGTTTAGTCTAAAGAAACACGTTCAAAAGCAACAACTTGCACATCACCCAATGTTTTTACGTATTGAGCAACACTTTGCTTGTTGTCTTTAATAAACGCTTGGTTTACTAACGTATTATCTTTAAAGTAACGCTTAATTTTTCCTTTAGCAATGTTGTCTAACATTTCTTCTGGCTTTCCTTCTTGACGCAATTGATCTTTGGCAATTTCGATTTCTTTATCGATTGTAGTTTGATCTACACCATCTTCGTTTAATGCAACAGGGTTCATTGCTGCAGCTTGCATAGAAACATCTTTAGCAACCTCTTCAGCGCCATCAACATTGTTAGAAAGACCTGTTAAAACAGCAATTTTGTTACCAGCGTGGATGTAAGAACCTACAAATGGAGCTTCTAAGGTTTTAAAAGCACCGATTTCGATTTTTTCACCAATTACACCTGTTTGTTCAGTCAACTTCTCTTGTACAGTTATGCCGTTGTAATCTGCACTTAAAAATTCATCTTTAGACGAAGTGTTTAAAGCCAATTCAGCAAAGTCGGTTGCTAATTTTACGAAGTCATCGTTTTTAGCAACAAAGTCAGTTTCACAGTTTAGAGAAACAATAACACCTTTGGTGTTATCACTGTTTACTTTTGCAATAACAGCGCCTTCACTTGAATCGCGATCTGCTCTTTTTGCAGCAATTTTTTGTCCTTTTTTACGAAGGATTTCAATTGCTTTGTCAAAGTCACCATCTGCCTCTACTAACGCCTTTTTACAGTCCATCATACCGGCACCGGTTGTTTTTCTTAATTTATTTACTTCTGCGGCGGTTATTTTAGCCATTGTTATAAAGTTTTTAATTTATTAGTAAAAAAGCCGTTCAATTGATTTTCAACAAAGAAAATAACCAAACGGCAAATTTGTGTTAACAACAGGTTATTTTTTATTCTTCTTCTTTAGTTGCTTTCTTCTTCGCTTTTGCGTCAGAAGCTTTTTCTAAAGTTTCTTCTTTAGACTCCAATTTAGTAGGCTTTTTAGCCTCTTTCATTGCTTTTTTGTCTTCTTTATCTTTTGAAGGAACTTCTTTCTTATCGGCTTTTTTGTCAGCTTGCTTTTCTTTAGCCTCTTCTTCTTTCTTCGCTTCCTTTTTAGCCTTTTTCGCTGCCTTTTCTGCTTCGCTCTTTTCTTTTCCTGCTTTACGTTCTGCAAGACCTTCTATGATTGCTTCAGAAACTTTTCCAACGATTTTTTCAACAGATTTAGATGCATCATCATTTGATGGAATTGCATAATCAATCTCACGTGGATCACTATTGGTATCCACCATTGCAAAAATTGGAATATTTAATTTTTGAGCTTCTTTAACAGCAATGTGCTCACGTGTAGTATCAACAATGAACAATGCTCCAGGAAGGCGGCTCATATCGCTAATAGAACCTAAGTTCTTTTCAAGCTTAGCACGAAGACGACTTACTTGTAAACGCTCTTTCTTAGAAAGAGTGTTGAAGGTTCCGTCTTGTTTCATTCTATCAATAGAAGCCATTTTTTTAACAGCTCTTCTAATAGTTACAAAGTTAGTAAGCATTCCACCAGGCCAACGTTCTGTAATGTAAGGCATATTGGCGTCGCTTGCTTTTTCTGAAACGATGTCTTTTGCTTGTTTTTTAGTAGCAACGAAAAGAATTTTTCGTCCGCTTGCTGCAATTTTCTTTAAAGCTTCATTCGCTTCTTCCAGTTTTGCAGCTGTTTTGTAAAGGTTGATAATGTGAATTCCGTTACGCTCCATATAGATATATGGTGCCATATTCGGGTTCCATTTACGGGTTAGGTGACCAAAGTGTACACCTGCGTCAAGTAACGACTTAACTTCTTTGTTGTCTGCCATTTTGTTTTAGTTTACGTTCCTGTTTAGATAGCAACCTTTCCTAAAATAGGACTTGGTTTAGATGCTAAACTAACTTCCGCGACATACGGAATAACAGCTTGTTTATAATTAATTGTTTGTATTTGAATGGTTCTCTTTCGAATATACATAAGAAAGAGAACCAATTTTTTCTGTATAAAAACAGTATCTGACCGAAGCCGAAGATTAACGTTTTGAGAATTGGAATTTTTTACGCGCTTTCTTCTGTCCGAATTTCTTACGCTCTACCATTCTTGGATCTCTTGTTAACAATCCTTCTGGCTTTAAAATACCTCTATTTTCTTCGTTAAGCTCACACATAGCTCTAGATAGAGCCAAACGGATAGCTTCAGCTTGTCCGGTGATCCCTCCTCCAAATACATTTACTGAAACGTCAAAGTTTTTGTCATTTTCAGTTAACATAAGAGCTTGTTTAACTTTATATTGTAACGTACCTGTGGTAAAGTATTTTTCCATATCACGTTTATTGATAGTGATATTCCCTTTTCCATCAGAAAGGTACACACGCGCAACAGCGGTTTTTCTTCTTCCTATTTTGTGAATAACTTCCATTACTTGATATCGTTAAGGTTAATGGTTCTTGGTTTTTGTGCGTCTTGGTCGTGCTCAGCACCTGCATATACTTTAAGATTTCTGAAAAGATTTGCTCCTAGTTTATTTTTAGGTAACATTCCTTTTACAGCTTTTTCCACTACTCTCGCAGGATCTTTTCCGTATAATTCTTCTGCAGTTAGGCTACGTTGTCCACCTGGATACCCTGTGTGACGAATGTATTGTTTTTCGTTCCACTTGTTTCCAGTTAATACAATGTTACTTGCATTTGTAATAACAACATTATCTCCACAATCTACGTGAGGAGTAAAATTAGGTTTGTGCTTACCACGTAGCAATTTTGCTACTACACTGGCCATGCGACCTAGTGTTTGTCCGTCAGCATCAACATGCAACCACTCTTTGTTTACAGTAGCGCTGTTAGCTGAAATAGTTTTATAACTTAGTGTATCCACTTTAATTGATTTTTCTGCGGGCATTCACCTACCAACAGGTTAAACATTTCCTTCTTTTGGATAAATCGGGGTGCAAATGTACTATTATTTATTTGAAAAACAACACCCAAGGTTTTAATTTTTTGAGTTGTAAAAACCTGTGTTTTACTAATTCATAAAACTACTCAACGGTCACCACTAAATCCCCTTTCATTAACATGGTTCCGGGTTTTAAGGTGATCGATTTTACTTTTCCAGCTTTATTGGCAGTAACTGTAGTTTCCATTTTCATGGCTTCAATAACAAAAAGCGGTTCGTTTTCTTCGATTTCCTGACCTTTTTTAACCAGCATTTTATATAGCATTCCTTGAAGTGGCGCACCGTATTGGTTCGCATCTTCAGGATCAGCAGGAACGTGGACTTCTTTTTCAACCTTGATAGATTTATCTTTAATTTCCACAAAGCGGTTTTCACCGTTTACCGAGAAGAATACAATCCGTACGCCTTCATCGTTCGGTATTCCTACAGAAAGCAGTTTTACGATAATGGTCTTTCCTTCTTCCAGTTCGATGATGGCTTCTTCGCGTAATTTCATTCCGTAGAAGAAATTTTTCGTAGGAAGAATAGCTAGGTTTCCATATAGTTTATATTTTTCGTGGGCGTCTTCAAATACCCGTGGATATAGGCTGTAGGAAAGGAAATCTTCAAATTCAATTGGGCGACTAAATCCTTTCTGAAATTTCTTACGGAACGCAGCATATTCTGCATCAAAATCAATCGGTTCTAAATGTGCGTTTGGTCTGTCAGTATACGGATCGGTATTTCTTAAAATTATTTTTTGAAGTTCTTTTGGGAATCCGCCTAACGGTTGTCCTAAATCACCTTTAAAGAAATTGATAACCGATTCTGGGAACGAGATCTCATTGCCGCGTTCCATCACATCCTCCGGTGTAAGGTCGTTGGTAACCATAAAAATGGCCATATCGCCCACTACTTTACTACTTGGGGTTACTTTTATCAAGTTTCCGAAGAGCGCATTTACTTGCTCATACATTTTGGTCACTTCGTGGAAGCGATCGGCAAGGCCCAATGCTTCCGCTTGCGGACGCAAATTAGAATATTGTCCACCCGGAATTTCATGTTGGTATACTTCGGCCGTTCCAGCTTTTAAACCAGATTCAAACGGGTAATACACCTCGCGCGTGTCTTCCCAATAGTTAGAGAATTCATTTAACTTTTTAATATCATAATCGTGTGCCCGTTCGTGACGCTTCATCATTTCAACAATTGAGTTGAAATTAGGCTGCGAGGTTAATCCAGATAAACCACCTAAAGCGACATCAACTACATCTACACCCGCTTCAATAGCTTTTAAGTAGGTGGCAGATTGTATAGATGACGTGTCGTGCGTGTGTAAATGCAACGGAATGTTCACCGTGTCTTTTAAAGCCGAAACCAATTCGGTTGCGGCATATGGTTTTAACAATCCAGCCATGTCTTTAATGGCAATCATATGCGCACCGGCATTTTCTAGGTCTTTTGCTAGTTGAGTGTAGTATTTTAGGGTGTATTTGCTTTCGTTAGGGTCTAAAATATCTCCCGTGTAGCTAATGGCTGCTTCTGCAATACCGCCAGTTTTATTTCGAACGTAGTTAATACTCGGTTCCATGGCTTTAACCCAGTTTAAAGAATCGAATATTCGGAAAAGGTCTACGCCGTTTTCCCACGATTTTTCTACAAATTTTTCAATTAAATTATCTGGATAAGCTTTATATCCCACACCGTTGCTTCCTCGAAGTAACATTTGGAATAGAATATTAGGCATACGCTCCCGCAATTCTCGTAACCGTGTCCACGGACTTTCATTTAAAAAACGCATACAGACATCGAAAGTAGCGCCGCCCCACATCTCAATACTGAAGGTGTTAGGGTGATTTTTGGCGTAGCTTTCGGCCACTTTCAACATATCATACGTTCGCATACGGGTTGCCAGTAATGATTGATGCGCATCACGAATGGTTGTATCGGTATAATGTATTTTCTTTTCGTCTTTTAGCCACGCACAGAATTTTTCAGGGCCCATTTCGGTAAGCATGTCTTTTGTGCCTTTTGGGAATTTTTCTGCAGGACTGTAAATAGGAATGTTAGGATTTCTGAACTTTTTATTTTCGTCAATAAACTTCACATCAGGATTCCCATTCACAATTATTTCTCCTAAATAATTGGTGATTTTTGTGGTTCTGTCTTGTGGTAATTTTACATCGAACAACGAAGGTGTATTCCCAATGAAATTCACCGTTGCCGCTCCTTCTTTAAACGTTTCATGTTGAATGACGTTTTGAAGAAAATGGATATTGGTCTGTACCCCTCGAATTCTAAACTCTTTTAATGCACGGACCATTTTCCGAACCGCACCATCCAATGTTCGACCGTGTGCTGAAACTTTTACCAACATCGAATCGAAAAAAGGACTGATGCTATACGATTGATAAATACTACCGGCGTCTAAGCGAATACCCATGCCTGAAGCACTTCGATAGGTAGTAATCGTACCATAATCTGGTGTAAAGTTATTAGTAGGATCTTCAGTAGTCAATCTACATTGTAGGGCAAAACCGTAGGTTCTAAGTGAATCTTGATCGTAAATTTTAATTTGTTTGTCGGAAAGCTTATAACCGCCAGCAATAAATATCTGAGACTTAATTAAGTCAATTCCTGTTACCATTTCGGTAACCGTATGTTCTACCTGGATTCGTGGATTTACCTCAATAAAGAAAACATTGTCGTTTTTATCTACTAAAAACTCGACCGTACCAACGTTATTATAGGTCACTTCTTCGGCAATAGAAACCGCATACTTATAGAGTGATTGCTTTACTTTTTCTGAAACATTATACGATGGTGCCACCTCTACCACTTTTTGATGCCGCCGTTGCACCGAACAGTCACGCTCATACAAATGGCGGATATTTCCGTGGTTGTCGGCAACAATTTGTACTTCTAAGTGCTTCGGTTCTTCTACATACTTTTCTAAAAACATGGTGTCATCCCCAAAGGCATTTCCAGCTTCACTTTGAGCCGACTCAAAATTATTTTTTAAGTCGTTATCATTCCTAATAATTCGCATTCCTCGACCACCGCCGCCTGAGGCAGCTTTTAGCATAACAGGGTATCCAATTGTAGCAGCTTCAGAAAGTGCTATTTTTAAAGAAGTAAGGTCTTTTGTGTTACTTTTTATGGTTGGGACCTTACACTTTTCGGCAATTTTTTTGGCCGTAATTTTATCGCCCAAGGCATCCATCACTTTTGGATCTGGGCCAATGAAAATAACTCTCGCTTCGGCACATTTACGGGCAAATTCAGAGTTTTCAGATAAAAAACCGTATCCTGGATGAATAGCATCGACCCCTTTTGCTTTTGCCAACGCAATAATTTCATCGCCATTTAAATAAGGCTTAAGCGGCTCATCGTCCTTACCAATTTGGTAAGCTTCATCAGCTTTATACCGGTGTTGCGAATAACGATCTTCGTAGGTAAAAACGGCGACAGTTGTCAAATTTATCTCGGTACATGCTCTAAAAACACGTATGGCAATCTCTCCGCGGTTGGCAACTAATACTTTTTTAATATCCATGATGTTGTGTGGCTTTTTTTTCTGAAAAACTTAAATGCTGCTAAAGATAAAAAATACTATGCACGCATAATAATTTTTAAACACTTTTTCTGAAATCTTTATGAAATATAATACGGGTTTTCATTTTTATAGTTTCTAATGATAAAATCAAGGGCGCTCTGCAATATTTCGCCCATATTTTTAGACTTTTTAAAATTTACATCTCCGGTTAGTTGAAATAAATCTTTTTTTAACTGTTTTATTTTCTCTGGCGGGGAAATAGTGTCATTATTCATACAATCCATTATTTCATTCAATCGATTTTGTTCGCTTACGGCTCGCTTAGCTAGTAAAGATCGTTCCTCCCGTTTGTATTGTTCAATCGATTCTTCTTGTAATAAACCCATTGTCATTTTTACCAATTCGTTGTTTTCTTTTAAAAACTGGGGTTTATAGACTTTTGCGTTTCCTTCATAGCTTTGCTGGTCAAAATCGATAGCTCGGATTCTATATTGAATCCTATCAAAATCATGGGTAAGAACCATGACGTAATTGTACGAACGCATATCACCCAATAATCTAACAAAACAGCGTTCGTTAAATTTTACAAACTCTTTGGCAATTTCCTTTTTTTGCTGATCGGAACATTTTACCAATTCGTTTTCAATAAAATCATCACCGGGAATACCCGAAATGTGTTCTTCAATTAATGTATTTCCATGAACCAAAAAGTTGATGTGGTTAGGGGAGAGCAGATGTTCTAGCTCAAGACCATAAATACGAGAAGCATCAGCTTTTTTTATGTAGAGGAACAAATAGTTATCGTTTAAGATGTTTCGGACCTTAACCCGAAAGGGCTTTGAATTTCCGAAGGTGCAAAAATCAATATTATCAATTGATAAATAGGGTAGCAGCGTGTCACTACCATCGGAGTGTAAAATAGAATACATCCGTTTTAAACTGAAATCTATTTCTTCACGCTCAAATTCAGAATAATAGACACTAATCCAAAGCGTGTCATTTCCATATTTATCGTAGATAGAAACCGAACCCTGAAACCGCAGTAAATCGTCATAATAAATAGGGATTTTACTGTTACGGCCGTGTTTGGTCAAATAGCTGGATAATGCCTCTGTAATTTCGTAAGCGGGTTTCTTTTTAGAGATTAATTTTCGCATAGCAACGTTTTAAAACCTTAAAGATACCATATTTGAGATGATGAAAATAATAGTTTTGAATTGTTAAAAAAATCTTAAAATTATTTCTGAGTGTCACAATTACCTGAAGTTTTAGTCTATTAAAGAAACCAACCAATCATGTTTAAGAATTTTCTATTCTTCACATTTAGTCTCTGCACTACTATTTCAATTCAATCTCAAACTGGAATAATTTCTGAAACGACTGAAGATACTCTCAAAAAAAGAAGCTACACCACTCAATCTATAGGAAATGAAGCACCTCCTACCATTGATGGAGCGATTGATGAAGGAGCTTGGGACAAAGTTGAATGGACAACCGATTATGTAGAAAATCAGCCTGATAATGGAACACCGCCTACCGAACAGACGAAAATGAAAATCGTTTATGACGCTAAAAACTTATATGTGGCGTTTAGGTGTTACGATGCAAAACCTGAAGAAATAGTACGAAGACTTTCCCGAAGAGATGGTTTTGAAGGCGATTGGGTAGAATTGAATATTGATAGTTATAACGATAATAGAACAGGTTTCTCATTCACCATCACTGCGGCTGGCGTAAAAGGCGATGAATTTATTTCAAAAAACGGAAACAACTGGGATGGCAGTTGGAACCCTATTTGGTACGTAAAGACACAAATTGATGCAGAAGGATGGACTGCTGAAATGCGAATTCCATTAAGTCAGTTACGATTTGGCAATGAGGAAGAACAGATATGGGGTATTCAATCTACACGGCGTTATTTCAGAAAAGAAGAACGTTCACTTTGGCAACCGGTAGATGCTAATGCCCCGGGTTGGGTAAGCGAATTTGGTGAATTACGCGGAATTAAAGGAATAAAACCACAAAAACAGTTAGAAATACAGCCTTATGCGTTAACTAAATTGAATACCTATGAGAAAGAGCCAGGAAATCCGTTTCGCGATGGTAACGATACTCGTTTTACTGCTGGATTGGATGCGAAAATTGGAATAACAAATGATCTTACGTTAGATGCAACCATAAATCCAGATTTTGGTCAAGTAGATGCCGATCCGGGAGCGATTGCTTTGGATGGATTCGAGATTTTCTTTCAAGAACGACGTCCTTTCTTTGTGGAAAATAAAAATATATTCGATTATAATGTTGATGGAGGGTCAGATAATCTTTTCTTTTCCCGAAGAATAGGAAGAAGTCCGCAAGGTTCTGCTTTTGGACCTACTACAGCATATGTAGATCAACCGGATAATTCTACCATTTTGGGAGCAGCAAAATTTAGTGGAAAAACTAAAGACGGTTGGTCTATAGGGGTTTTAGAAAGCGTTACGGCAAAAGAATATGCAGATGTTATTAATGAAGACGGATCTGAAGAAGATGTATTGGTTGAACCTTTAACCAATTACCTCGTAGGGCGTTTACAAAAAGATTTTAATGATCGAAATACATATATAGGAGGAATATTTACGGCTACCAATCGAAACTTGGAAGATAATTTAGACTTTCTACATAAAAATGCATATTCCGGAGGGCTGGATTTTAAACATAATTGGAATGATAGAAATTATTATGTGGAAGGGAAAGCGTTTTTGAGTCAAGTAAACGGAAGTGAAGAGGCCATTGAAAGAACGCAACAATCTATTGTACATTTATTTCAACGGGTTGGTGCGAGTCATGTTTCGGTAGATTCTACCAAAACATCGTTAACAGGAACCGGCGGACGCTTAGAATTTGGAAAAAGTGGTGGTGGAAACTGGCGTTATAATGCAGGTGGAGCTTGGCGGTCACCTGAATTGGAATTAAACGATATAGGTTTTTTACGGCAAGCAGATGATATTAACCAATACGCTGGAGCTACCCGTGTTTTTAATAAACCGACCAGCTGGTATAGAAGAGCTAACATACGAGCGTACCAATCTTCAAATTATGATTTTGAGGGAAATTACAACCGCCTTTTTTATCAATTAGTAGGTTTTGTCAATTTTAAAAACAACTGGTTTGCCGAAGGCGGATCGGAAAACAATGCGGCGAGTTATGATAACTCTGAATTACGCGGTGGACCACGCTTTAGAAGAAACGGGGATCATTTGGGCTTTTTGTATGTTGGGACCGATAGCCGGAAAAAGTTTAATACCACAGTAGGCTATGTATATGGACAAGCAACAGAGAAGAATTTTTCCTTTACACGGTATGAACTCCGGCTTAATTACCAACCCTTGAATGCGTTAAGTCTTTCGATGATCACTAAATATGAATCAAGACCGGATAAAACACAATATGTAGATCAGTTAGACTTTGATGGAGATAAGCGCTATGTTACGGGCGAAATTGATCAAGAAACCATTAGTACTACGCTTCGTGTAAATTATACTATTAACCCTAATTTGACGATTCAATATTACGGTCAACCTTTTATTGCTCGTGGGAAGTACAGAAACTTCAATTTTGTAACTAACCCAACAGCTAAAAGCTTGAGTGATCGGGTAACTTTATATGATACAAATCAGATACGTTTTGAAGAGGGATCTTATGTTGTAGATGAAAATCGCGATGGTGTAACTGATTATTCCTTTGAAGATCCAAATTTTGCTTTTGTGCAATTTAGATCTAACTTAGTGTTGCGTTGGGAATATATTCCAGGTTCTGAAGTTTTCTTTGTTTGGTCGCAAGGAGTGAATGGTTTAGGGGATGCTATGAACGACTTTAATAAAATTGTCGATAACCAATTATTCAAAAAACGTCCTCAAAATACCTTTTTGATTAAAGCAACCTATCGGTTTGTGTTGTAATTTAATGCGCCTCCAGCCAATCATCACCTAACCCAATTTCAACATCCAAAGGAACCTTCATTTTATAAGCGTTTTCCATTTCGGTTTTAATGAGTTTTTGAAGCTCGTCCAATTCAGGTTTATAGACATCGAACACCAATTCATCATGCACCTGAAGTAGCATTTTACTTTTATACTTCGCTTCGGTCATTTTTTTATGAATGTTGATCATCGCGAGTTTTATGATATCAGCAGCGCTCCCTTGTATGGGGGCGTTTACAGCGTTTCGCTCTGCTGCGCCACGGACGATTGCGTTGCTTCCGTTAATGCCGTTAAGGTATCGGCGTCTTCCTAAAACCGTTTGTACGTAGCCATTATCACGGGCAAAATCGACCAATTCGCTCATGTAATTCCGAAGTTTCGGGTAGGTCTTGTAATACGTGTCAATTAATTCTTTTGATTCTTTTCGGGTTAAATCTGTTTGGTTGCTCAATCCGAAAGCCGAAACACCGTAAATAATACCAAAGTTTACGGTTTTAGCATTGCTACGTTGCTCACGAGTTACTTCATCGATAGGAACGTTAAATACTTTTGCAGCGGTGGAAGCGTGAATATCCTCACCGTTTTTAAAGGCTTCGATCATGGTGTCTTCTTCACTTAAAGCGGCGATAATACGCAATTCAATTTGAGAATAATCGGCAGCCAGCAACGTGTAATCCTTACCTCTAGGCACAAACGCTTTTCGTACTTGGCGTCCTCTTTCTGTTCTAATTGGAATATTCTGTAAGTTTGGGTTGTTACTGCTTAAACGTCCGGTGGCGGCTACGGTTTGCATATAATCGGTATGCACGCGGCCGGTGCTTTCTTCCACTTGTTCGGGCAACGCATCTACGTAGGTGCTTTTTAGTTTTGCCAAGCCACGGTATTCCAGAACATCTCGAATTATTTTATGATCTTTTGCCAGATAAGAAAGCACATCTTCCGCGGTGGAAAATTGACCCGTTTTGGTTTTTTTCGGCTTATCGACCAACTTCATTTTTCCGAAGAGAATATCTCCTAATTGTTTTGGGGAAGCAATATTAAATTCTTCTCCAGCTTCTTCATAAATCTCTTTTTCTAGACGTTCAATGTCGTTGTTTAGTGCTTCGGAAAGACTTGCCAAATACTCTTTGTCCAATTTAATACCTTCCAGTTCCATATCGGCTAGAACGCGAAGTAATGGAATTTCGATATCATCAAACAATTCTTGTGTATTAGCTTCACCCAATTCTTTGGCAAAATGCTCTTTTAGCTGAAGGGTAATATCGGCATCTTCCACGGCATATTCCGTTTGATCTTCCACTGGAACATCCCGCATCGATTTTTGGTTTTTTCCTTTTTTGCCAATCAATTCAGTTATGGATACAGGTGTATAATTGAGATACGTTTCGGCCAGCACGTCCATATTATGACGCATATCTGCATTGATTAGATAATGTGCCAACATCGTATCAAACAATTTTCCTTTAACCTCCACATTGTATTTGGCCAAGACTTTAATGTCGTACTTTAAATTCTGACCGATTTTTTCAATTTTTTCCGCTTCGAAGAAAGGTCGTAGTTCTTCGATTAATTTTTGTGCTTCGTCCCTGTCTTCAGGAAAGGGAATGTAAAAACCTTTCCCCGTTTCCCATGAAAAAGCAATTCCGACCAATTCAGCAGTTAATGGATTTAAACCTGTGGTTTCCGTGTCAAAACACACACTTTTTTGTTTCATTAAATTCTGAAGAAATAACTTGGTGCCCATCCCGGGTTGTACCGTTTGGTAAAAATGTTCGGTATCTTTTATGGTTTTTCTGGAATTATAAGCTTCTGCTTCTGCTGAAGTTTCTCCGTCGCCACCAAATAATGAAAACTGACCGCTTCCAGCAGATTTAGCTGTTTTTTTAGCGGTTTCAGAATTGGAGACTTTTGTCACTTCTTCTTGTGCTCCTTCGGAAGAAAAAAGTTTTAAAAATTGGTCGCGTAGTCTTCTAAACTCAAGTTCTTCAAAGATTTCCTGTACCTTTTCAGCATCTGGCATCGACATTTCGTAATCTTTTTCATTGAAGGTTACGTCACAGTCAGTAAAAATAGTGGCCAATTTTCTGGAAAGTCTTCCTAATTCAGCATTGGCGATCACTTTTTCTTTCATCTTTCCTTTAAGCTTGTCGGTGTTTTCGAGCAAGCCTTCCATGGAATCAAATTGTTTAATGAATTTTTTGGCGGTTTTATCACCTACTCCTGGTAGTCCTGGAATATTATCACTGGCATCGCCCATCATTCCTAAATAATCAATCACTTGTTCTGGGCGTTCTACACCAAAACGTTTTTGTATCTCGGGAATTCCCCAAATTTCAATGGCATTCCCCATTCGAGCCGGACGATACATGAAAATATTTTCTGAAACCAATTGCCCAAAATCTTTATCGGGTGTAACCATAAACACTTGGTAGTTCTCTTTTTCAGCTTGTTTTGCCAAGGTGCCAATAATATCATCGGCTTCCATTCCTGAAATCTCAACACAAGGAATGTGCATCGCTTTAATAATATCTTTGATAATAGGGATAGATTGCCGAATAACATCTGGGGTTTCGTCGCGATTGGCTTTGTACTCAGGGAATAGTTCTTTTCGTTCCGTGCTTCCGTCTTTATCAAAACAAACGGCAAGATGGTCGGGTTTTTCACGGCGAATGACATCAAACAGCGAATTGGTAAATCCCATAATGGCAGAAGTGTCTTGCCCTTTTGAATTGATTCTTGGGTTTTTTATAAGTGCATAGTAGCCTCGGAATATTAAAGCGTAAGCATCGAGAAGGAACAGGCGTTTTTTATCAGACATGAATGGAAAAATTGTGTTTCCCTCAAAAGTAAAAAGAAGACTTCACAAATAAGGGGTTTCCCTAAAAAAATAAAAGCCGTTCTTCCTCAAAAACGACTTTTACCTGTGATTTATAGTGCAAATAATCAAGATGATTGCCTACACTTACTAATAAATACGTAAACCTGATCGCATTGGTTTTACTTTATTAAAACATTTTATAAATAAAAAAGCCGCTCCTCCTCAAAAGCGACTTTTCGTGCTAAATCTATTGAAAAGTATTTTTCTTTTCAAATTCAAAGCTATATGATTGTAATAAGCTGTATATTAACGATATATTAAATTATTATGTCTGTCTCTTATACACATCTCCGAGCCCACGAGACCTCTCTACAT
>CAJXPE010000047.1 GCA_913057965.1 uncultured Marixanthomonas sp.
TACACGTAAGGAGTCGTCGGCAGCGTCAGATGTGTATAAGAGACAGGTTAAAGACAATACAATTGCCTATCCCGTGTTTAGTTCCTAATACGTATGAAAGCCCATAGCTCATTGCGTGTGCAACACCTACTTGCGAATAGGCAATGCTCATTCCGCCATGCCAAGAAGCCATCATTAATTTAGCACGGGATTCTTCCTCAGAAATAGTTTGTTCTACAAATATTTCTTTGCATAAATCGTATGCTTTTTCGCCATAGCTTTGGCTAAAAGCGTTTATAAAAGTACCACTTAACGACTCTACACAATGAATATAACAATCCATTCCAGTATAAAACCATTGATTTTTAGGAACTCCTTTTGTTAACTCTGGATCTAAAATTACTTGATCAAAAGGCGTGTAATCACTATTGATCCCTAATTTTCTTACTGGTCCAGAGAGTACTGTAGTACGGGAAACCTCGGCGCCTGTTCCCGAAATAGTAGGAATGCCCACGTGATATACAGCTTTATTTTTCACTAAATCCCAGCCCTGATAGTCGGCTGCGCTTCCTTGGTTTGTAAGCATAATTGATACCGCTTTTGCAATATCCATGAGTGTTCCACCTCCTATTCCAATAATTCCGGAAGGTTTTTTGGTAAACTCAGAGGTGATTTCTTTTACAATTTGATCAACTTGAGATGTTTTAGGTTCTTCTTCAGCTGAAATAAAAACAAGCTTATCGTTAAACCGAAGTTTTATTCTGTCTATAAAAGCTTTATTATCTTTAAATACATCATCCACCAAAAAGATAAAAGGAGCATTTTTTTGACGCTGTAGGGCTAATATGTCTGGTAGTTGGTCAAAACACCCACTACCGAATACCACTTTTGGCACCATAGGGAAGTTCTTAAATTTGTTATTTACAGTGCTTTTTTGCTCTTTTTTAAGCATTTTGTTAGCTTCTACTAAGTCTTCAGGAGTATCAATTTCAACTCCTTGGGTTTTTGTTACAGCCATTTTAATTTTTTTTCCGTATTCTAAATATCGCAAGCATTCAATTTTTTCAACCGCTTCTAATGACCGCATGGGCAAGCGATAAAAGTCCATTAATGCTTCTTTTCTGAAGGCATAAATACCTTTGTGTTTATAGTAATTTACTGTTGCATTTTTATCACGCGGGTATGGAATGGGCGATCTTGAAAAATATAAAGCAAAATTGTCTTGATCTACAATTACTTTTACGCAGTTTGGATCGCTTATTTCTTTCCAGTCCTCTATTTCGGTCATTAAGGAAGCTAAGTCTATCTTATCGGCATCCGCTCCATTAAAAACCTCTAGAACTTCTTGAAGCCCTTGTTTACTGGTAAAAGGTTCATCCCCCTGTACGTTTACCACAATATCCACGTCCATATTCTCAACAGCTTCTGCAATACGGTCGCTTCCACTTTCGTGAGCTTTACTACTCATAATTGCTTTACCGCCATTGTTTTCAATCTCATTGAAAATCACATCGCTATCGGTCACCACATATACTTCATCAAAAAGTTGGGTGTTTTTAGCAGCTTCATAGGTGCGTACAATTACTGGTTTTCCCCCTAAATCTTGCATTAATTTTCCAGGAAAACGAGAAGCGCCATAACGCGCGGGAATCATTGCTATTATTTTCAAAATAGAGTGTTTTATAAGATACCCAAATGTAAGGGAATTATCTTTTTTTTAAATATGTTTTTAAAAATCTTCTTCTTCAAAAAATTCATTCTTAAAACCAATAAGGTATAGTTTGTCGGTAGCACGCGTAATAGCAGTATATAACCACCGTAAATAATCTTTGTCTATACCGTTTGGTAAATAAGGTTGTTCTACAAAAACCGTATTCCATTGTCCCCCTTGCGATTTATGGCAGGTAATAGCATAAGAAAACTTTACTTGCAAAGCATTAAAATATTTATTGTTTTTAACCGCAAGGAATTTTTTATACTTAGATTTTTCTGAAGCGTAATCTTTCATCACTTCTTGATATAACCTATTTGAATCTTCATACGTTAAGGATGGAGTTTCGGAAGTAAGTGTGTCTAATAATAAAACGGTTTCAAGCGGTTTCATGTTAGGGTAATCGACCATGTTGACCAATACTTCAGCAAAACGGAAACCATAGAGATCTTTGAAACCGAAAATTTCCAGCACTTCTACAATATCCCCATTGGCAATAAATCCGGCTTCACTTTGTGGTTTTACCCAATGATAATTGTTTTTAACTACCATTAAATAATCCCCTGCCGCCAATTCAGATTCTTGAAACAGAATTCGATTGCGAATATTTTGATTATAAAGATTCGCACGCTTATTAGAACGCACAATAATTACTGTATCCTCATTTCCTAGTGTATTATAACTGTCGCTAATAGCATCCATTAACTCTTGTCCATCTTGTGGGCGAATCACTTCTGGATATGGCAATTCAGAAAATTTAAAATCTTCAAAAAAGCCATCGTCCAATCGTTCTCGAAGTCGAGTGGCATTCATTAATATACCGCTATCTTTTTGTTGACGAACAACTTCGTTTAACTCTAACTCGATAACATCCTTATTGTATTGATTTTCGAGCGTATGTTTATCTAAAGCTGGGCTTACCGTAAGTTTTATGGGAGGTAATTGCGCCGTATCCCCTATTAGTAAAAGTTTACAATTATGGCCGCTATACACATATTGCATAAGATCGTCTAACAAAGATCCATTTTCAAATAGTTTTGAATCTTGGTTAATATCGGGGATCATAGAGGCTTCGTCTACAATAAAAATTACATTTCGGCTTTTGTTGGGTTGTAGTCTAAATGAAACGCCTCCTCCTTTTTCAGCCTTCGGAAAATATATTTTTTTATGAATTGTAAACGCTTCTTTTTGTGAATAATTACTAATCACCTTTGCAGCTCGACCTGTAGGCGCTAATAAAACCGAAGATTTTTTTAATTGCCATAGGTTTTTTACCAAAGTACCGACGATTGTTGTCTTTCCGGTACCTGCGTAGCCTTTTAGTAAAAATATTTCATTCTCATTCTTTTCTACAGAAAAACGGGCCAATAATTGCAATGCAATATCTTGATTTGGAGTTGTTTCGTGAGGAAAATCGTGCTTTAAAAGCGTATAAAATCTAGATGCGTCCATAGTGTAGATGCAAACATAAGAGTTTTAGCAATAGTGATGATTTTTTTAGATTATAGTTTTACGAACAAAAAAAAATTGTAGATTTGCGAGAGACCTATACATAAATTTAAACGTTAACAAAACTATCGTACAATGAGACTTGTAATACAGATAATTCTTTGGATTGTTATTATCTTTTTAGGATACCAGCTTTATAGCTCTATTAGTGGGCCATATCAATTTAATAAAGAAAAAGAAGTTCGCTACCAAAAAGTAATTAATAACTTAAAAGACATTCGAGACGCAGAATTAGCACACCAAGAGATTGCAGGTGGTTTCACAGGAAGTTTTGATAGTTTAGTCCGATTTATAGACACTGCTCAATTTGCAATTACGCAAAGACGTGACTCTGTGTATGCAGATGTTGAAAAAAACAAAGCATATGGTATTGATGAAGGGTATTTTATTACTGAATCATTAATCGACACACTTAGTTTTACACCTGTAAAGGATTCTTTATACGGATCTGATCGTTACAAAACAATGATGAATGTTCCTGTTGAAGGTGTAGATGCTAAGTTTGACCTTAAAGCTGGAAGTATGATGAAAAACGGAAGTAAGTATTCTGTTTTTGAAGCAAGTGTGCCAAAAGAAGTTGTACTTAGTGGAATGGATAAAGAGCTAGTATATCAAGAAAAGCAAGCTAATAATGTAGATGGAGTACGAGGTGATAAAGTACAAGTAGGTTCCATGAACGAAATAAACACCAATGGTAACTGGGGAAAATCATATGACTCTGCCAATAACCAATAACAATACACAACATATCAATAAAAGTCTGTCCGTTCAAATTTCTTTGACCGGACTTTCTTTTTTAGTTACAGTTAGTGACACAAAAGAGGTTTTATTTTTTTCTGAAGAAAAATTAAGCAATACCCCTACTCCAGAAGAAATACTTGATGTAATTGAAAAAACGATTGAAAGCAAAAAAGTCTTACAAAACAGTTTTAATCAAGTAACCTTGCTGTATGCTACAAACCTTTATACACTTGTCCCTATTGCTTTATTTGATGAAACAAAAGCCAGTGAGTATTTAAAGTTTAATTCAAAAATTCTGGCAAACGATTTTATTTCTCATGATACATTAAAAAACCAAGATCTCGTGGTTGTGTATGTTCCGTATGTCAATATTAATAACTTCTTTTTTGAAAAATACGGATCGTTCAAGTATTACCACGCAGCATCGGTATTGATTAAAACAATTATACGTGCCGAAAAATTTTCAAAAGAACATAAAGTTTATATACACGTACAACCAGAAAGTTTCGATTGTTTAGTTGTAAAAGAAGGGACTTTAGCATTGTGTAATACATTTTCTTATAGAACCCCAGAAGACTTTATTTACTACCTGTTATTCTGTATGGAGCAACTTAAATTGAACCCAGAAAGTACAGAAGTTGTTTTATCTGGAGCTATAAAGGAAGAAAGCGATATTTTTGAGATTGTCTACCGGTACGTAAGGAATGTTTCTTTTACTTCAGAAAAATTTTCTAAAATATCCATTTCCGAAACAACAAAACCACATCACCATTTTGTCTTAAAAAACAGTTTGTAATGCGCATTATTTCAGGAACACATAAAGGAAGACGATTAATAGCTCCTAACACGCTTCCCGTTAGACCAACTACCGATTTTGCGAAAGAAGCTTTATTCAATATTTTGCAAAACACCTACTATTTTAATGAAATTAGCGTGTTAGATTTATATGCCGGAACAGGAAATATAAGCTACGAATTTGCTTCACGAGGGGTCGAAAAAATTGTGGCTATAGATGCTCATCACGGCTGTGTAAAATATATTAAGAAAACAGCTGAAGAACTAGATTTTCCTATTGATACGGTTAAATCTGACGTTATAAAATACCTCTCAGCCATTTCACTGAAGTTTGATATTATTTTCGCCGATCCACCATATAGTTTTGAAGTAGAGGAGTTTGAAAATATTATAGGAAAAATCTTTCAAAACGAGTTGAAAAATTCAAACGGAATCGTTATTATTGAGCATTCAAAAAACACCGATCTTTCACACCTTCCTCAGTTTAAAGAACTACGTAAGTATGGAGGTTCTGTGTTTAGCTTTTTTCAGTAATATATAATATGCTATCCCCAAACCCTGTATTATTAGATTTAGAATTCGGTACCGTTGAAATTCACAAAAACTGTGTTATTTCTACCATTAAAGAAGGTGTCTTGTTTGATGTAGAAGAGCGAAAACAGCTATATGAAGTTTTTGATAAATATTTTAACGAAGAACCTTTTGTTTATATTTCAAATCGTAAAAACGATTATACGGTAAACCCTACAAGCTATCTTCAAGAAGATGATTACAGCAATCAACTTTTAGGAATGGCTGTTATTTGTTATTCAGAATCTTCATATCACACAGCTTTATTTGAGCAAAAATTTTACAAAAGAGCCTTTAAAGTCTTTTATAGCACCGAGGCATGTGAAATTTGGGCAAAAAACATTTTATTTAATCGTAATTAAAATTAATTGCTAAACAGTTTACTTTTTAGTACATTACTACAAGTAAACTAAACTTATTTCTCACTAAAATGGAGATAAGTTTAGTGATTATTTATGTCCTCTTATTTATGAGTGAACTCCCTTTTAAGATAATTGACCTTGGCTTTATACATCTTGAGCTGTATAAGAATTATGTTATTTCTACAATTCAAGAGGGCGTTGCTTTTGATTTTCCACACTTAACAGAGTTTTTTGAGGTACTTGAAGAAAATTATTCGGGACAGCCTATTGTTTCAATTGCAAAACGAATACACGACTATACGGTAAACCCAACCTGTTATTTGATTGCCCATACCAATCTTAATTTATTGGGGATCGCTGTGGTGTGCGTATCAAAATCAGCATATGAAACGGCTTTGTTTGAAAAGAAATTTTATAAAAACTCGTATGAACCTTTCCATACATTAGATGAAGCAATTGATTGGTCTAACAAGCTTATTGAAACGTATAATAAAAAAGCAGGCCTATAAGCCGGATTCTGTATTCCGAAATAATTCGAAACCCTTATCATTTATCTAAACGTATTGTTACCAATACGCTCTATCTGCCTACCCTCTTGCATCGGGCGGGAACCCTCAAACACAAGTTTACGTGGCATTTCACCGCATAGAGTTTACCTGGTTTCACTACAGCATTACCTGTACATCCTTTCTGTTGCACTGGTCCGCCTCCAAAACTGGAGTGACGGCTGTTAGCCGCTATGCTTCCCTATGGTGTCCGGACTTTCCTTCCTAATAAATTAGAACGATAAGGCGGCCTGCGCTGCAAAAGTAACCCAATGTTAATAAATACAGTAAAAATGAAACACCTTATTTTTTAAAATGATACTAGACATAGTTATATTTGTTTACAACTATGGAACACTTTATTGTATCTGCCCGAAAATACCGCCCCACACAATTTAAAGATGTGGTTGGGCAACAAGCTATTACCAATACACTAAATAATGCCATAGAAAACGATCATCTAGCGCAAGCTCTACTTTTTACAGGACCTCGAGGCGTTGGAAAAACTACTTGTGCCCGTATTTTAGCTAAGAAAATAAATCAAGATGGCACCCAACAAGAAGATGAGGATTTTGCCTTTAATATTTTTGAGTTGGATGCAGCTTCCAATAACTCGGTAGATGATATTCGTAATTTGATCGATCAAGTTCGAATTCCTCCACAGGTGGGGAGCTATAAAGTTTATATTATTGACGAGGTTCATATGCTTTCTTCAGCGGCGTTTAATGCTTTTTTAAAAACGCTTGAAGAGCCACCAAAACACGCTATTTTTATATTAGCAACCACCGAAAAACATAAAATAATCCCTACCATTCTTTCTCGTTGTCAAATTTTTGACTTCAGAAGAATAACCGTAAGCGATATCAAGGGCCATTTAGCCGATGTAGCCAAACAAGAAGGAATCGATGCAGAAGACGATGCGTTGCATGTCATTGCCCAAAAAGCTGATGGTGCCTTACGAGATGCACTGTCCATTTTTGATCGAGTTGTGAGTTTTTCGGGAAAAGAACTAACCCGGCAAGCGGTTACTGAAAATTTAAATGTTCTCGATTACACATACTACTTTCAAATCACCGATTTATTGCTGGAAAATAACATTCCAGAAGTTTTACTAGCGTATAATACCATCCTTGCGAAAGGATTTGATGGGCATCATTTTATTATGGGGCTTGCCTCCCACTTCCGTGATTTATTGGTTTGTAAAAGCCAGGAAACTATTGAGCTTTTAGAAGTTGGCGAGCAAATAAAAACGATGTATTTTGAGCAATCACAAAAGGCAACACACGCATTTTTAATTGAAGCAATTGAAATTGCTAATAGCTGCGATTTAAAATACAAAACCAGTAGAAATCAACGCTTGTTAATAGAATTGTCTTTACTACAACTTGCTTCCATCACTGCTAGTGATGAAAAAAAAAACTTTAACGGCAACGTAAATAAAGATCAAAAGCGGTACGTAATTCCGCCATCACACTTTAAAACTTCTGAAAAGGAAGAAACTACACCTATTTCTTCTGAAACTTTAAAACCTGAAGCTGATGTTGAAAAAACAGTAGAAAACGATTCTTCAGAAAATAAGGTTTCCCATACAAATGAAGCTGAAAACCCCACGGAAACAGCAATTAAGCAACCCTCTACCGTAGCAGAACCTGCTGTACAACCCAATTCTACAGAAGAACAACCTAACAAAGTAGAAAAAAGAAAAGAAGATGCGGGAAGCAATATCGCTGATAAACGGTCCAAAATTTTAACAGAGCGCAGTGACAAAAAGGTTTCTGCCTTATCATTAAAAAGCATCCGTAAAAAGCAAGAGCTGCAAAAAGAGCGTTTAGCTAATCAGCCGGACGAAGAAAACTTACCAACAAACTCTTTTTCAGAAGATGAAATGCGAACTGCTTGGACGCAATATGCTAAAAAAGTAGAAGCGGACGGGAAGTACAACTTGCTTTCGCACCTTACGATGGGCATTCCAAATTTGGATGGAAATATTATTCATTTACAATTTCCAAACGATACCATAAAAGTGGAAGTAGAACGTGCTAAATACGACTTATTAGGGTTTTTAAGAGACAAACTTCAAAACTATGATATCGACCTTGATATTATGGTGAATGAAACGGTTCAAAAGCGATACGCGTACACCACTCGGGAAAAATTTGATAAACTTACTGAAAAGAACCCTGCACTTGAAAAATTGCGTCGTGAGTTTGATTTGGATATTTAAACACATTCGTTGCGTAATGTGTATTTTTACAATTCAGAATTAATATTTTAAAACTATGCTAGGCTTACAACTTCCAACCGATCCAAGATGGGTAAATATTGTAGAAAAAAATGTAGAAGAAATTTTGACCGACCATGCGTTTTGTGAACAAAAAGCGGCTTCTACCGCCATTTCATTTATCGTCACCTATCCTGAATACACAGAGTTGGTACAAGAAATGACTGCTTTGGTAAAGGAAGAAATCAGTCATTTTAAACTAGTCCACGACCGTATTATTGAACGCGGCTGGACCTTAGGCCGTGACCGAAAAGATTTGTATGTTAATAAATTGATGCAGTTTTTCCCCAAAGGAGGAAGCCGAACCACTAATCTCGTTCATCGATTGCTCTATGCCGCTTTAATTGAAGCTAGAAGTTGTGAACGATTTCGATTACTAAGCGAACAACTAGAAGATAAAGAGCTAGCTTCATTTTACAAGAGTTTAATGGTAAGTGAAGCCAATCATTACACGATGTTTTTAGGATTTGCTCGCAAATACGGAGATCGTAAAGAAGTTGACAAAAAATGGAACGCATTATTGGCGCACGAAGCAGAAATAATGAAAGATTTAAGTAAAAGCGAAACCATGCACGGCTAAAGTTTCATTTAGTTTTAAAAAACTTTATTGTATCAAAAAAGAAACCCATACTGTTCCAATATTGGAAACCCCTACCCGCCTATCAGATTATGTAGGAGGTGTTTTTGAAACAATTTCTTCCCGAAAAGGGATGAAAAAAGCCATTGATAAAGGCTTAGTTACTGTTAATGGAGAAATTTCCAGTACCGGTAAGTTTTTAACTGGTGGGGAAATAATCACGCTTTCTTCTGAAGAGAACATAACTCAAAAACCTAACGTAAAATTAGATGTAGAAGTTTGTTTTGAAAATGACCATCTCGCGGTTATCAACAAACCGCCCGGTATGTTGGTAAGTGGTAATAAAAAGAAAACCATAGCCAATGCGTTAGCGTATAACCTCACTAAAAATATTGCCTCTGATGCTTTATCAAGGCCAAAACCCGTACATCGACTTGACTTTCCCACAAGTGGTTTGTTGCTTATTGCCAAAACTCATGCTGCTGTGATTGCCTTAAACAAGCTTTTTGAGGAACGAAACATACAAAAAACCTATCACGCGATCACGTATGGAAAGATGCCAAGTAGTGGAACAATTGCTACAGAAGTTGATAAAAAAAATGCTTTTACGGAATACAATGTATTACAAACAGTGTCTTCAGAGAAATTTAGTTGTTTAAATTTAGTTGAACTATATCTTAAAACCGGACGCAAACATCAATTAAGAGTACATCTTGCGAGTATAGGAACTCCCATTTTGGGAGATAAAGATTATGTAAAAAAAGGATTTTTACTAAAAGGAAAAGGACTGTATTTACACGCTTCAACATTAGAATTTGTAGATCCCATTACAAATAAACCGATTTCAGTGACAAAAGAACTTCCTAAGAAATTCAGAAAAATATTTCCTGAAGCTTAATTCACTTCCAGTTCAGCAGCTAGTTTCTCGTTGTAAAGACTTTTTATAATTCCGTCAGAAAGTCCAATTTTAGGAACATACATGTTTTTTGCCCCACTCCATTTCATAGCAGATAAATAGATGCGTGTTGCAGGTACGACAACATCAGCTCTATCAGGATTCATATTAAGTTCAGTAATACGCTCTTCATAACTTAGGGACCTGATCATATCATAATAAGATCCCAAATAAAAGTAGCTAAGCGGTTTTCCTATCTTTTTCCCACTGTTTTTATAAATGTGGTTAATATTTCCACCAGAACCAATTAATGATACTTTTTTATAGGGTTTGGTCGCATTTTTTATCCACTGCTCTACTTCTTCCCAAATATTTTCTTTAATCATATTGTTAATAATCCGCACCGTTCCTAGCTTGAACGATTTAGAATCTACCGTTTTTCCATCGCTAAATAAGGTAAACTCCGTACTACCGCCACCCACATCAACATACAAGAAAGTTTTTTCGGTTTGTATCAGTTCTTTTAAATCGGTTGTAGCAATAATGGCTGCTTCGTCGTTTCCATCAATTATATTAATGGTAATACCGGTTTCTTCTTTTAACTTATCAGCCACCTCTTTACCGTTTGAAGCTTCACGCATTGCTGAAGTTGCACAAGCTCTAAAACGAGTTACTTCGTGATTTTTCATTAGTAAGTCAAATGCTTTCATGGCATCGAGCATGCGTAACTGATTTTCTTCGGAAATTTCCCCTTCTAAAAAAACATCGGCTCCTAACCGAATGGGAACCCGGACCAAAGAACGCTTTTTAAAAATAGGGTCTTTGCCTTTTTGTTCAATAACCAAGGCGATTAATAATCTAATTGCATTAGAACCAATGTCTATTGCGGCATATTTTTTTATTGTAAGCAAATTATGTGTTTAATTTTTGTTGGTAATATTCGTATAATTTAAACTGGGAACGAAATGGTTCTGCGTCATCTTTTCGATATCTATTTAAAGCCTTTCCGGAAATGATTCGGGCTTTTACGTTGTCTTTCCAAGAAACTTCAAAGGTATCGATCAATTCTTGTTTTATACCTTCATCATAAATAGGACACGAGATTTCAACTCGGTTATCCAAATTACGTCCCATAAAATCTGCTGATGAAATATAAATTTTTGTGTCGCCGCCGTTTTCAAAAATAAACAATCTAGGATGCTCTAAAAATTTATCGACAATACTTATCACTTCAATATTTTCGCTCATTCCCTTTTTTCCTGGCATGAGACAACAAATCCCTCGAATAATCAATTTAATTTTCACTCCTGCCCTGCTTGCTTGATACAATTTGTCTATCATTTTAAAATCTGATAGACTGTTCATCTTTAACCGAATGCCGCTGGGTTTTCCATTTTTTTTGTTTTGAATTTCTGTATCGATCAAGTGATACATTGCGTTTCGGGTATAATGTGGCGAAACGATAAGATGGTTGTATTTTTTTATTTTATAGTTTACTTCAAAAAAATCGAACACTTTATTGATTTCTTTCCCAATTTTCTGATTGGACGTAAACAAAGTATAATCTGTGTAAATACGGGCGGTAGATTCGTTAAAATTCCCTGTACTTATAAAGGCGTACCGTTTAATTTTTTCATTTTCCAAACGTTCAATAACACACGCTTTACAGTGAACTTTTAAGCCAGAAACACCAAAAATAAGACGAACACCTTCACTTTGCATCTGTTCGGCATATTCAATATTGGCCTCTTCATCAAAACGGGCTTGTAACTCTATTTGAACGGTTACATTTTTTCCGTTTTTAGCTGCATTTATCAACGAACTAGCAATGTGCGATATTTGCGCTAGACGATAAATAGTAATCCGAATGGATTTTACTTTAGGGTCCAAAGCGGCTTCCCGTAAAAACTTTACTACATATGAGAAGCTTTGGTAGGGTGCATATAACAAATAATCCTTTTCGGCGATTTTATCGAGCAAGCTTCCTTGTAAGCTCAATCCTTTTATGGGTAACGGCTGTATTTTTTTATATAATAAATCGTCCCTACCCAAGCTTGGAAATTTCATATAATCGCGCCGGTTATGGTACCTACCGCCTGGAATAATACTATCGGTGGTGTCAATGCCCATTTTTTGTAATAAAAACTGAAGCGTTTCTGCATCAATACTTTTATCGTACACAAAACGAACCGGATCGCCTGTGCTTCTATTTTTTACACTTTTAGAAATTTTTTCAATAAAACTTCGGCTTAAATCACTGTCTATATCCAATTCGGCATCGCGTGTAATTTTAATCATATGTGCCGAAATACTTTCGTATTTAAAAATACTGAAGATGTTGTTTAAACAATACCGAATTAAATCGTCTAAGATAATTATGTACTGCTTATCGCCTTTTTGTGGAAGCACAATAAAGCGATCTATAATTTTAGGGATTTCAATCAATGCAAAGTTACTGCGGGATTGAAATGTTTCGTCATCTTTTTTCATCACCATTCGCACAGCAAGATAGGCCGCACTGTCTTTTAATGATGGAAATTCTTCCAATTCTCCAATCATAATGGTAACCAAAGCAGGACTTACTTTACGGATAAAGTAATCTAAAATAAATTCGCTTTGCGATTTGTTTACTTCGGTTTCATTTATAATGTAAATGTTTTCTTTATGGAGCTCTTTCCTTATTTTTTGAAGAATCCGTAAACTTTGAGATTGTTGCTCAATAACAATTTGAGTGATTTCTTCTAGTAAATCTGAAGCTGAAATTCCTCCTAAAAAACTTCTTCCACCCTTTCCAGCTTCAACAATACGTCTAACGGTTGCATACCGTACTTTAAAAAATTCATCTAGATTATTAGAGAAAATACCTAAAAACCGAAGCCGCTCAATTAATGGAACGGAATGATCTTCCGCTTCTTGAAGAACACGGGCATTAAATTGCAACCAGCTAAGTTCGCGGTTACGGTATTCGTTTTTAATGGAGTTTAGGTTTTCTATTTTTTCGGTCATTATTTTAAATGTCTAGGGAAAACCATTTTTTTGGTAATACCAGTTGAAACTTCGCTCCAAGAATCTTCATCAAACTCAATCATTACAAAGCCGCTAGTGGGCAAGTTTTCAATATACTCACTTCCCATCATATTTACAGTCGATGTAAAGGCATGATTATGTCCCACAATCATCACTCGATTTAGCGAATTATCAAGGCTTTTAATGATATTCATTACCTGTTGGCCACTAAAATCGTATAAATCATGTGTCAATTCATAATTATCATCTACCACACTTAGTGCTTTTTTAAAATATTCAGCAGTTGTTCGAGCTCTATTGGCATCGCTGCTAACTATTTTTTCAGGAGGTTCAATTTCAGATTTAACTTTTTCTGAAACCAATGTGGCGTCATTGTGCCCGCGCTTTTTTAAAGGACGCATATGATCATCTACGTCATATTTCCAAGATGATTTTGCGTGTCTAACCAAGTAAAGTGTTTTCATTTTCTGAAGTATTTAAACTGTTTTACATTATGGTTGCAATCGTTTTATAGCCCAATCACTTCCATCTAATGTGTATTGAATACGATCGTGAAGCCTATTGGGTCTGCCTTGCCAGAACTCAATTTCAGTAGGCTTTATTAAATATCCACCCCAATCTTTTGGTTTAGGAACTTCTTTGCCTTTGTATTTTTGTTCTAAATCTTTTAGTTTTTTCTCCAAGGCTTCTCTACTTTCAATCTCACTACTTTGATGGGAAACCAAAGCTCCTAACTGACTTCCATGCGGCCTAGAATGAAAATAGTTGGTTGAATCTTCTTCTGAAGTTTTTTCAGCAAGCCCTTTTATGATGACTTGGCGCTCCATGTTAGGCCAAAAGAAAGAAAGACATACTTTATTGTGGTTATCGATGGAAACTCCTTTTTCACTTGTGTAGTTGGTATAAAAGTAGAATCCTTTTTCATCATACTTTTTAAGCAAAACCACACGGCCTCTTGGAAATCCATCTTCGCCAAATGTAGAAAGCGTCATCGCATTTACTTCATCAACACCACCTAATTCTTTTACTTCAAAAAACCACGTTTGAAATTGTTGTATTGGGTTTTCATCAACATTTGCTTTTATTAGCTCAGCTTTCTCGTACGATTTTCTATATGTGTGCAAATTCGTGCCCATGAGTACTTGTTTACTGCAATTTACGAGTTTTGCACTTGGTTTTAAAATAGAAATCTTTAAATATCTATTAAATTTTAGTTGTGTCCGAATAAGATATAAGACCGCTTCGCAACTAGATATTAGATATAAGACTAAATCGACAATTTATTATAATACGGTCTCTATCCTATAATAAATCACTTAGGTTTATTAAACGTAAGCATTAAAAAGCAGAAACGGAAAGAACTAAAACTCGAATTCTTTTCCGTCTTCGGCAAGTTCTACTGTAAAGAAGACTTCTTCAGCTTCTTTTTTGAATAAGGAAAGATCCCCGTAGCGACCAGAATAATGTCCTAATATTAAAGTGCCAACCTCGGCTTTTTTGGCAATAACAGCAGCTTCTTTAGCTGTACTGTGCTTAGTTTTTTCGCATAAATGGTGATGTGACTCTAAAAAAGTAGATTCATGGTATAAGGCGGTAGCGCTTTTTATCTGTGGAACTATTTCAGGATAATAAGCTGTATCACTGCAATAAGCATAAGATTTTGAAGGTTCTGGGTCTAAAGTCACCGTTTTATTATCAATCAACTCCCCTTTTTCGTTAGTTACGTCAAAACCTTGTTTTAATTTCTGAAAATAGGTATGATGGATGTGGGCTTTTTGAGCAGCTTTAAAATCAAGTTTCCGCTCCTTGGTCTTTTCTTGAAATAAAAATCCATTGGTATATACCCTGTGATCTAAAGGAATAGTAGTTACTGTTATTTTCTCGTCTTCAAAAATCGTCGTTGGATTTTTACTGTCCAATTCGTGAAAGAATAAGGAGTAATTAGTCCACGACTTTCCTAATTTTAATTGCAGTAAAATCGCTTCCTTAATCCCTTTTGGGCCATAAATATGCAAATCTGCTTCCCTACCCAATAGTAAAAAAGTAGAAATCAATCCTATTAGGCCATAAAAATGATCGCCATGCAGATGCGAAATAAAGACATGCTTAATACGTGAAAACTTGATTTTGTACTTTCTAAGTTGTACTTGAGTTGCCTCGCCGCAGTCTATTAAAAACAAATGTCCTTGAACTTCCAAAACCTGAGCTGTTGGGTGCGCGGTTACACGCGGAGTTGCAGAATGACAGCCAAGGATAGTCAATTTCATAAAATGGAATTTAGTAAGTTGTTTTTTAAGAAAAAATGATTTAAAAACCTAAATCACGCTCGATAGCTTCCATTTCTAAAAGGTCTTCAGCTTCTATTAGCGATGGCACTAAATTAAGCTCGTCAGGTATTTCCTCAATGCCAATTCCGTTACAAATTACTACAAAAGAGATGCCATTAGTTTTATGGTCATTAGCAACAGTAAGAAACAATAGCAAATCTGAGTCTGTCGTGTAGGTGTTTTTAGAAAACTGAACTATTTTATGAGTGCTTAACTTGTGCAGGTCTTGGTCTATAAAAGCCTTGTAAAAT
>CAJXPE010000048.1 GCA_913057965.1 uncultured Marixanthomonas sp.
TACGAGATGTAGAGAGGTCTCGTGGGCTCGGAGATGTGTATAAGAGACAGACGTATAATCCCTTAAATTTCAGGATCCTATAAAAAAATAATTTACTTTAATTATTCATCCAAAAGGTCTGGACGTAATTTTTGAGTACGTTGTAAGGCTTGATCTTCTCGCCACTGTTCAATTTTAGGGGTGTTTCCGCTGGTTAAAATATCAGGGACTTTCCAGCCTTTGTAGTCTGCCGGACGCGTATAAACGGGCGGTGCGAGTAAATTATCTTGAAACGAATCGGTCAATGCAGAAGTTTCATTGCCTAATACACCAGGAATAAGCCGGATAACAGCATCGGCAACCAATGCGGCACCCAATTCGCCACCACTTAGTACAAAATCACCTACTGAAATTTCTCGCGTAATAAATTGATCGCGAACCCGCTGATCGACACCTTTGTAATGACCGCAAAGGATGATGATGTTTTCTTTTAGTGAAAGCTCGTTGGCAATTCCTTGATTAAAAGTAGTGCCATCCGGAGTCATGTAAATTATTTCGTCGTATTCTCGCTCAGATTTAAGTTGGGTAATGCATTTGTCAATAGGTTCAATCATCATCACCATTCCGGCACCGCCACCATATTGATAGTCATCAATTTGTTTGTAATTGTTAGTGGAGTAATCCCGTAAATTATGTAAGTGTACTGACACGATTTTCTTATCAATGGCACGTTGTAGTATAGAAGCTTCAAAAGGGCTTCGTAATAAATCGGGTACGGCTGTGATGATGTCAATTCGCATTTTTGAGTTTTTGTTTAACGCTTCAAAAATACAGTAAAATAAGAAGAATTAAACCTCCCAAGTATAGTGAAAAGAGTGAATATCTTTTTTCCACCCCAAGCGTTCATATAAATGTTGTGCGGGGTTATTGGTTTCAGTTTCTAAAGCAAGCCCTTTGCTGTTTTCTTCTTTTGCAAACTCTTTAGCACGGTTTAGCAAAGCTTCGCCTACACCAGCACCTCTATTTTTTTCAGAAACAAATAGATCATTTAAGATATAGGTGCGTTGTACAGAAACAGATGAAAAACTAGGATACAATTGTGTAAAGCCAATTGCTTCACCTTCTGAGGAAAAAGCCATAAAAATAACCGAATCCTTTTGCTGAAAACGATCTTTTAAAAATGATTTTGCTTTTTCGGGGTTGTCCGGTTGTTTATAAAATATACGATACCCATTAAATAACGGTATTAATAGGTCTAATTGTTTTTCGGTGGCTTTTAGAATTTTCATTTTATGAAATTAATTATCATCATCTTCTTTTTCATTTCCATCGAAAAGACGTTTAAAAAAACCATCGGTTGTATCATTTTTACGTTCTTCCCGGCGCTTTTCTCTTCTCTTTTTCCGAAGCTCTTTTTTCTCTTCTTTGGTAAGGTTGGGATCGTTAAAAGCGTCTTCAAAGTCAATATCATCATCCACTTCGCCTTTAAAAGCATGTATCCATGCGTTTTCAAAAATATTGAATATAGTTGGCCAAACCCCAGACTCTACGTTGTTTAAATCACCTTCTAGAGGGACACGTGTGGCGAGGGTATCAGTTCCTTGATTTTTCAAGATAAACTTGAAAATTCCCACAAAGCCTTCCCATAAAACACCGAGAAACCCATCGTCTTTTCCGATTAATTTAGTGTCTGTCAATAATGGCTTTACATATCCTTTTAAATAGCCATCGGCAATGGCGATTTCACTGTAAACACCAAACGTTCCTTTATCAAAATCCAGCCCAGCATAATGACGGGTAAAATCATTAAGCGCAGTAGCATCAGTGTCTTCTAATGAAAAAGCTATATCCATATCGGGAATTTCCTTGATGAGGTTCATATTTCCGTCAAGAGAGACCTTTCCTTGCCCAATGGAAACTCCTTTGGCAGTAATAGGAGAGGGGAGTACCCGGTTTTTTTCAACAACATTTCGTAGGTTTTTTGCCTTTAAATCTAGTTGGTTTATATACAAGTCTATATTTGGGTCTGCTTGTAATTGAACAAACGCCAATTTCCCGTCATACACTTCAAAATTATTTATTTCTAACGGAACAATATCGGTTAAGGCTTTGGTCCAATCGTCCACATCGGGCTCCCCTTCGGCGGGAGTTTGTTTTTGGTCTTCAAAGACGTAAATGACCTCTGGATTGTACATGATAATCTCACTAACTATTTCCCCTTTAAAGAGTGACTTCCATTCTATGGAGATGTCGTTCTTCGGAAACTTTAAAAAAGGGACCTGCGTATCGGCCGTTACTTTATCTAAATACATGCCATCAATAACATACGCACCACGATACAAAGCAAGGTCTATATCTTCTACTTGACCGTAATACCCGGGAATCTCTGCTAAAACATCGTTTATATAGTTTTTTACCAAGGTTGGCAAATAGATTCTGAAAGCTATTAACAGAATAATAATGATAATGGGTATGGTGTATCGCTTCTTTTTAAAGCCGCGTCTTTTTTTCTTTTCAGCCATTTATGATGGTTTTGCACCAAATTTCAACGAAATATGACTGATTTTCAGTTAATGAAGTCATAAAATAAAATTCTTCATATACCCAATAGTGGGTATTTTCTGCTATGGTATATGCATCTATTTTTGTTACTTAAACTCTCTCTTATGAAAAAAATACTTATGATTTTTCTTGCCGTTTTTATATTAAATGGCTGTAGTTCGGGCGAAGACGTTCAAACTGATGACACCCAACAGGAAACTGATATCTCCGATGCTGATTTTGGCGGTACGATTACTGAAACTCAAATTGTAACAATTGAAAACACAGCTTTTACTGAAGACACTTATGTTGGTACTATAGCAGGTCTTACCGTAGAATTAGTGAAGATGGAAGATAGTAAGATGTCATTCATGGTTCCTACTGATATAGACACAGGAGAACAACTACTTACCATTGCTGGATTAGACCATATTAAAATAGGCTATGAAATTGTTGAAAATATATTACCTGGTACACCAGATGAGGTGTTGAGCGGGATGTTTTCAAATATTAGAGAATTTGAAACTACTCTGGATATAGGTGAGTCTAGTTTATATACGAAAGATTTTTTGGAACGTTTTAACCAGTTTTATGTAAATGCATCAGCAGCAGATAAAAAGACTATAGCACTTTATTACAATGCTAACAGAGATTTTATTAATGAGTTATTGTTGCCTATTCAATTACGAAATGATGGTGTTACAAGTTTAAATAAATTTTTAAGGGCTACAGCGGCTTTTGGTATAGGGGTGGTCGCTGCCTATTTTTCAGTACCCGGAAATCCTGTTTTAGCCATAGCTGGGACAGTTCTCGCTATAGTTGCCTGGAAAAAAGCAAGGAATCATTATTCAGCTTTTGCAGACTTTAAAATCAAGAAACTTGGTTTCTTAATTGATGGCGTATCCTCAGAATTCAGTAACAGGATGAGCGATCCTCTTTTACTTGATCCTTATAATAATGAAGGAATTACATTTGACGTTAAAGAACGTAAATTAGATAGTGAAGACTATGGAAGTACTAATGAGAATTTAATAGGCTTTTTTGAAAGCTTTTCGAACTTTGAAATTATTGTAGTAAGATTAAATAACGCTATTGAATTTATTAACGATAATGTCTGGTTTGCAAATGTTGGTTTTATAACGGAAACAAGCATTCCTGTCGATAGTCCTGAGGAAATTGTACCTGCTATACTAATTAATGATAATATTACATTTTCTTTTGATGACAGTAACCTGAAAATTGTCGAAGTTTTCCCTACGGTTAATGGAATATATATTCATTATGAATTTATAGACAATTCTTGGAATGGAGATTTTTATGTAGACACCAATCTAAATTTTACCTACGAAGATGATTTTAATAGTTTCTCAGGTTTTTTCCCAGTTCGTGCCATAAAAACTCTAAATAGAGCTTCTTTTTTTGAAGATTTTAATCAATTAAGTTTTGATAATGGAAATATAACACGAGTTATAGATTTTCCAGTCGGTGGTTTCTATGAAACTGATGTCACAACAATTATCCCTTTACATTCTCCAACTTGTACAAACGGTAATGGAACAGGTAGTGAATATGATTGTAGTAATACTACGAATGTTAATGATATATTTTCAAACGAAAATTATGAAATAGGTTTCTATTTTATATACGATTGGGAAGGTTCGATCAATCCGAGTAGATATCATTTTGAAGGTGTATACAATCCGGCTACAGATCAATTAGAGGGAACCATAAGGGCTAGAACTCAAGAGAATAATAATCAGGAAACTTTTTATACTGATGCCATAATTAAAAAAGGTTAAGTATTGAATTTTTGTAAAAAAAAACATAATAAAAAATAAGTATGCAAAAGCCCAATCATTTGATTGGGCTTTTGCATTAATAAGCTATGCAAAATAAGAAGACAGAAGGTTAATAGTACGTATATCGTCTTACTTCAGCAATGTATTTTGCTAAACGAATTACTTGATGGCTGTAGCCATATTCGTTATCATACCAAACATATAATATTGCATTTTTACCGTCTTCGGTTACAATGGTTGCATTGCTATCGTAAATAGAAGGGGCAGAAGAACCTACAATATCACTAGATACTAGTTCGTTGCTCAATGAGTATTTTATTTGCTCAACCAAGTCGCCTTCTAGGGCATATTTCTTCATAATAGAATTAATACCATCTACCGATGTTTTGGCTTCCAATTCCAAATTTAAAATCGCTAACGATCCATTTGGAACAGGAACACGAATGGCATTTGATGTTAATTTTCCTTCAAAAGAAGGCAATGCTTTTGAAACGGCTTTTCCAGCACCCGTTTCAGTAATTACCATGTTTAAAGCGGCAGCACGACCTCTTCGGTATTTCTTGTGCATATTATCCACCAAGTTTTGGTCATTGGTATACGCGTGAATGGTTTCTAAGTGTCCGTGAACTACGCCTAATGAATCTTCAACTGCTTTTAAAACCGGAGTAATCGCGTTTGTAGTACAAGAAGCAGCAGAGAAAATATCTACTTTTTCAGGATCGTGTTCTGTATGGTTAACACCGTGAACGATGTTAGGAACTCCTTTTCCTGGAGCTGTTAATAATACCTTTGCAGCGCCTTTTGCTTTTAAGTGTCTAGATAATGCTTCGTGATCTCTAAAGGCTCCAGTATTGTCTATAATTAAAGCATCTTCAATACCAAATGCTGTATAGTCAATATCTTCAGGAGCATTTGCTGAAATAATATGAACAGTCGTCCCGTTTATTACCAAGGCTTTGTTTTCTAAATCTACTCGAACTGTCCCAGGAAAATCACCATGGACTGAATCGTTTTGCAGTAAAGAAGCTCTTTTTTCAAGAATAGTTTGATCAACATCTCCGCGAACTACGATAGCACGTAATCGCAATTGGTTTCCTTGACCCGTACGTGTCATCAACTCACGCGCCAATAAACGACCAATACGACCAAAACCGTACAATACAACATCTTTAGGAGAGATATCTTCCTTCTCTTTCGCATCTTTAAGCTTATCGCTTACAAAAGCCATAGCATTTTCATATTGATTGTCTTCAAGATGGTATTCGTAGGTTAGTTTTCCTATGTCTAGTTTAGCTGGTGGAACATCAAGCATTTTAATAGCTTGGGCTATTTCAACCGAATCAAAAATAGAAATTGGTTTTTGTACAAATTCACCTGCGTACTCGTGAAGGTTTAAAATTTCACTTACGTTGCGGTCTATTAGTTGGTTGCGAAAAAGAACCAACTCAATAGATTTGTCGTACCAAAGGTCACTAACAATTTTAATAAATTCTACGGAAGCCTTACGGCGGTCGGTTTGAAAAGAAAGCTCTTTTTCATAAACTTCATCAAAGCTCATGGTTGTGTTGTTTAAGGGTTTAAAAATCGCTGCAAAAATAGGCATTTTCTTCGGTATGCGGAAGTTAATTTTAAACTAAAAAGCACCTTCTATAAAGCTGACTTTACAGAAGGTGCTTCTTCAAAAATACAAATCTACTATCTGAAAATGAATGAGTTTAGTTCTCCACGCTGATTTACAAACGTCATTTTAATAGGAGCGTTGTAATCGCGGTTATTAATGATTCTTTTAGCATCGTCTATGTCATCAATTTTCTCATCATTTATTTTGGTAATAACAATCCCTTCTAGATTATATCGAGCCATATCTTTACTCAAGGCTTTTGAAACAACAACACCATTACTAACACCTCGTTGTTTTAATAGAGCCGCATTTGCGTTTCTCACTTCAAGACCAAGATTTTCAATTTCGAATGTATCTAGCTTAACCAATGTGACAGGTATGTGTTTCTCTCTTCCATTTCGAAGGATGGTTACATCTACCACATCATTTGGGCGTTTAGAACCTAAATAACCTGATAAATCTGAAAATTTACTTACTGAAAGACCGTCCATTTTTTTGATAACATCGCCTTGTTTCAGACCGCTTTTGTCGGCGCCACTTCCTTTTTCTACACTAGCAACATATACCCCTTGGGTTTCATTGATGCCTAAATCTCTAGCAATATTTGTATTTAAGGTGCCTCCATTTATACCTAAAATAGCACGTTGCACGTTGCCAAACTCCATAATGTCTTCAATTACCTTTCGAGCATTATTGGAAGGAACTGCAAAGGAATACCCAACATACGATCCAGTTTCAGAAGTAATGGCCGTATTAATACCTACTAATTCGCCTCGAACATTTACCAAAGCACCTCCACTGTTTCCACGGTTTACGGCGGCATCGGTTTGGATAAAAGATTGTGGATTGCTGTCAAATTGATTTAAATCTCGTGCTTTAGCACTGATAATTCCGGCTGTAACGGTAGAATTTAAATTAAATGGGTTCCCAACTGCCAAAACCCATTCTCCTAATTTTACATTGTTTGAATCGCCAAAAGGAATAAAAGGTAAATCTTCATCAGCATCAACCTTAATTAATGCGATATCAGTTTTAGGATCGGTTCCTATTAATTTGGCGTTATAAATTTTATTATTGTTTAATGTTACTTCCAGCTCAGAAGCGTTTGCAATAACATGATTGTTGGTTACTATATAACCATCGGGTGAGATAATTACGCCACTACCGGCACCGACCATTTCGCGGGGTTTTCCGCCACCATTAAAATATTCCATGATATTGGTAGGTTGCCTGCTAATAGTCGTGTTTTTTACGTGAACAACTGCGTGTACCGTTTTTTCGGCAGCTTCGGTAAAATCTGCATTGGTACTGCTAACTGGAGAATTTGAAAAGTTGGTGGGTATAAAATTTGTTGGACTCTCTTGGGAAGTGGTCAAAGCAATTTCTTGGTTAGGTTCAATGAAGTATTTGTAGCCTCCTAACGTAACTGCGCCAGCAAACAGCGCAACAGCTACTAATCTAATTGTCTGTTTCATTTTTAAAAGTATTTTATGGTTATCTAACATGTATTAAGACGATTATATTTTTCTGAAATTTCATTTTTAACGAGCATTTAACAAGTTTTAACTATTCCATAGCGACCATGGTTTTAGTACCTTTGTCGCCATGAATTTTCAATTTTATAAATATCAAGGAACCGGAAACGATTTTGTCTTGATTGATAATCGTCAATCAATCTTTTCCAAAAATGATACCAAACTGATTGCTAGGTTATGTGATCGAAAATTTGGTATTGGAGCCGATGGCTTGATTCTGTTAGAAAATCATTCCACAGCGGACTTTACCATGGTGTATTACAATGCCGATGGAAACGAAAGTTCTATGTGTGGTAATGGTGGCAGGTGTATTGTCCACTTTGCAAAGCTCCTTGGTATTATTGAAAATAATGCAGAATTTGAAGCGATAGATGGCATGCACACGGCAACGATTAAAAATGATATTATTTCATTAAAAATGAACGATGTTTCAGAAATTGATATGAAAGAATTGTATCTATTTCTGAATACTGGATCGCCGCATCACGTAGAACTAGTTAAAAATATTTCAGACTTCGATGTATTTTCAGAAGGCAAACGGCTTCGAAATGAAAAATATGGGACGGAAGGCGCTAACATCAATTTTGTAGAGCAACTTTCAGAAAACACTTTTTCAGTACGAACTTATGAACGGGGAGTAGAAGATGAAACTTTATCGTGCGGAACCGGCGTTACAGCAGTGGCTATTGCCATGCGAGAAAAAGGATTGACAAAAAACGAGACGGTTATACTAGAAACACCGGGAGGTACTTTAACCGTGACGTGTACTAAAACGGATGGGAAATATACGAATATCCATTTGCAGGGTCCTGCCACCATGGTTTTTAAAGGCGAATGGATATGACAACATTAAAAGGCGAGAAAATATACTTGCGGGCACTCGAAAGCTCAGACTTAGACTTTCTTTATATTTTGGAGAACGACGAGACAGGGTGGGAGGTAAGCAATACCACGACGCCTTATTCCAAACATATTTTACAACAATATCTAGATAATGCCCATCGAGACATTTATGATGTAAAACAACTGCGATTGGTTATTTGCACCATAGAAAAAGAAGAACCCATTGGTTTTGTTGATTTGTTCGATTTTGATCCAAAACACAACCGTGCAGGTGTAGGGATTATTATTTTTTCAGAAACAAATAGAAGCAAAGGAAATGCTTTTGAAGCCTTACAGCTCATTAACCAATATGGAGTGAAACATCTGGATATTCATCAGCTTTACGCGAACATTACCGAGGATAACGAGCAAAGCATTCAGCTTTTTAAGAAAGCTGGTTATGTCGAAAACGGGGTAAAAAAAGACTGGATTAAATCTGGTAAAAATTATAAAAACGAACTATTTTATCAATTAATACATTATGTACATTAAAAAAATATTGTTGGCCATTGCCCTTTTAGGCTTAGTAGCTATGGGAGGTTTTGCTTGGTATGTTTATAGCACGATCTTTTCTCCCAATACAGCTTTTAACAATGAGCAGGCCCATATATATATTCCTACCGATGCAACCTATCAAGATGTCGTTATGGAGTTAGAACCTCTATTGGAAGATATGGGTGCCTTTACCACTGTTGCCCAAAAAAAGGGATACGCCAATAATATAAAACCGGGACATTTTATTATAAAAAAAGGGATGAATAATAATGATATTATCAATACCATCCGCAGTAAAAACATTCCGATAAAAGTAAAATTTAATAATCAAGAGCGGTTGGAGAATTTAGCTGGAAATATTGCCGGCCAAATTGAAGCTGATAGTTTGTCATTGTTAACAGCAATGAAAGATTCTACTTTTTTAAAAGAAGCCGGACAAACCGATGAAACCGCTTTGATATTATATATTCCCAACACGTATGAATTTTATTGGAACAGCAGCGCTGAAACTTTTCGCGACCGTATGAAAACAGAATACAACCGTTTTTGGAACGAAACCCGAACACAAAAAGCTAAAAAGTTAAACTTAACACCAGCCGAAGTGATGTCTTTAGCAGCTATCGTTCAAAAAGAAACTGCAAAAGTAGAAGAACGACCTAGCGTTGCCGGGGTGTATATTAATAGATTGGAACGCGGTATGCCCTTGCAAGCCGATCCAACGGTGATTTATGCTAAGAAACGAGCTGAAAAAGACTTTGATCAAATTATAAAACGAGTACTCTATAAAGATTTAGAGTTGGATTCTCCTTACAATACTTATAAGTATGCAGGTGTACCTCCAGGGCCTATCGCTATGCCCGATATTTCCTCAATCGAAGCCGTATTGAATTATGAAAAACACGATTATTACTATTTTGTTGCAGATACAAAGCGTTTTGGATATCATAAATTTGCAAAAACATTAGCACAGCATAATCGCAATAAAGCCGAATATGTTCGCTGGCTTTCACAGCAAGGAGTAAATAGGTAAGTACTATTTTTAAAATTATTAAAGTCTGGTTTATCACGTAAACCAGACTTTTTTTGTTAAACCTTTTTAAAACAAGGGGTTAAACAATGTTAATTCGCCTATAAGCCCTGTGTATCCTGTTATATTAGTGATTGTTGAATAGAATTATCAACACCAAAAAAAGAAATAAACGCTCTTTGATATACAGATTTCATAGAACTTACGTAGAGTATAGTTTTATTAAACTATGCTTTTACTTAAGACTATTACGCTTGCACACGAAGTGTTAGCGCAATAATTATAATTTTTAAAACTAAGTAAAACATGAGAAAACGTTTTATGAAATTGTCTGTGCTACTGCTTGTAACTGTTTTTTGTGTTACAGGTTTTTCTTCTAAAGAAGAAATGAAATATAGTAGTTCTATATTTACTACGGACGTCATTGGAACATCATCTTATGTCCCATTTGATTTCGAAGTAAATATGAATCCCCAACAGAATATTCCCTTTGTTGGGAAGTCGTACCTTGGTTTTTGTGAAGACCTCGGCTTTAGTGAAAGCAGTGGTAATTACAAGGCTGTAAATAGATTAGGTTATTTGGGAAAATATCAATTTGGCTGGTCTGCCCTTAATTGGGTAGGTATTCATAATAAACGAAAATTTTTAAATTCTCCGTTATTACAAGAAAAAGCGTTTGAAGCGTTGATTTCTAAAAATAAGTGGGTACTTAAAGATTATATTAATGAATATAACGGTCGAATAATAGATGGTATTAAAGTAACCGAGTCTGGCTTAGTTGCAGCAGCCCATTTGGGAGGCGCTGGAAACGTAATGAAGTTTCTCGATACCGATGGGAAAGTGGTTTTTAAAGATGCCAACAACATTCCTATCACAAAATACATGCAAACATTTGCAGCGTATGATGTATCATCAATCCTTCCAGATAACAACGCCACGGCGACATTATAATTATTGAAAAAACCAGGTCGACAAGCCTGGTTTTTTCATTTAACAAAGTTTAACAGTTTAATTATCAGTTTAATAAAAAAGGTGTATATTTGCGCGCTGAAAACCAGAGTGTGAATTTTCTCACTTGAATTTTTAAATAATGAAAAAAAATATAGCAGGATTATTAACCGTACTAATTGTAACAGCATTACTTTTTAGTGGATTCACCACAAAAAATAATGTAGACCTTTCTCACTACATATTAGATGATGTAGAGATGGATTACACTGTTCCCAATAAAGAGGAAATGATTACCTATACTAAACCTATTCCTGCCCCAAACTATTCTTTGTTTTTAGGGAAATCGTATGTGGGCTTTAAAGAAGCATTAGGTTTTAAGGAATCGCGTGGAGATTATACTATTATAAACCAATTTGGTTATTTAGGTAAGTACCAGTTTGCTTCAGCAACACTGCGAATGATAGGGATTTATAACCCAGATTCATTTTTAAATGATTCTCGTTTACAAGAAGAAGCCTTTACCGCTTATACCGCTAGAAATAAATGGATTTTGCGCAGAGATATTAAACGATTTGCTGGAAAATACGTAAACGGAGTTAAAGTAACCGAGTCTGGTATTTTAGCAGCGGCACATTTGGCAGGTGCTGGAAATGTAAAAAAATATTTAAGAAGTGCAGGAACCATAGGTTTCAACGATGCCTTTGGAACTTCAATTGGGTATTACCTTAAAAAGTTTAGCGGGTACGATACTTCTTTTATACTTCCTAATAGAAAAGCTAAAGTACTTTAAATACACACGTTATTTTTGAATAATAAACAAAGTGGGTCTTTTATTAAGATCCACTTTTTTTTGTTTCCAATTTTCAGCCGTATCTGTTTTAATAAATTCCGAAGGAAGTGTAATATCACAAGCCACGCATATTTTGGTTTGTGGATGCAATGCGGTTGTTAAACTTTCCAACATCTGGTTATTTCGGTAGGGGGTTTCAATAAATAACTGGGATTGTTCATATTCTAATGAAAGTTTTTCAAGTCGTTTAATAGCTGCTTTTCGTTCTTTCTTATCAATGGGGAGGTAGCCGTTAAAAGCAAAATTTTGCCCGTTAAAACCGCTAGCCATCATCGCCATTAAAATGGAGGAGGGGCCTACCAACGGAACTACTTTTATACCCTGTAAGTGAGCTTGCTCTACAACATTTGCACCAGGATCGGCAATACCTGGACAGCCAGCATCGCTTATAACGCCTACATCAATACCTTCTAAGCAAGGGGAAAGCATTTGAGGAATTTCGCTTGCATCGGTAAACTTGTTGATGAGTTGAAACTGCAAATCTGGTTGCGATTTTCGAGGAACAATGCTTTTTATAAAACGTCTGGCATTTTTTTCATGCTCCACGATATAATAATCAATATGTTCAACAGCTTTTTTTACTAATAAAGGTAATACTTCCAAGGGAGGTGTATCACCTAGCGTACATGGTATTAAATATAAGTTTCCTTTTTGGGGTTGCATAGGCTCTTTTATTGTATCACTAATTTTTTTATGATTTCATTTCCTTTTTCTGAAATAGCTTTTACAAAGTACACGCCGTTACTAAAATCTGATACGGAAATCGTTTTGGTAGCAGTAGGTTTGTTTGTTTCGGAATAAATAACACTTCCTTTTACATCGGTAATGGTTATTTCTGTAATTAAAGTATTACTTGCTTGCAGTGTTACCTTAGTTGAAGCTGGGTTAGGTAGTAAGGAAATATCAGAATTTTGATCTATATCTGGATTTGAAAGAATCTCTCCTCCTTCAATTTTATAAATTTCTCCACTTAGGGCAATAACATATAATTCGCCATCAACATCTTCTCCAAAAGAAACCCAATTGTTTTGGGTGTCTAATTGTTCTATAATAGTTCCAGATTGATCCAGTGTACTAATTGTCCCGTTGCAATAATCAGCAAATAAATATACAGCTTGAATATCGGCATATATATTTCCGCGATACACATAACCGCCCGTAATGGAACAGTTACCGCTACCACTTCCTGAAGAATATTCAGCAAATGGAAACGTTAGTTCGCTTTGTGGTGGGCAATTGCTAGTATTAAATGGCTCTGATCCTTCATAACAACGCCAGCCATAATTTAAACCAGCATCGGTAGCACTGGCACGGTCAATTTCTTCTACTTCATTTTGCCCCACATCACCAATCCATATATCACCATTAAATGAATCAAAAGAGAATTTCCAAGGGTTTCTAAGCCCGTATGCCCATATTTCATCTCTAGCATCAGGATTGCCAATAAAAGGATTATCTGATGGGATAGCGTAATTAGCAGCTCCATCCGTATTATCTATATCAATACGAAGCATTTTTCCTAGCAATTTAGTAAGGTTTTGAGCATTGTTACTAGTATCGCCGCCGCCACCGCCATCGCCAGACGAAATGTACAAATACCCATCGGGACCAAATGCAAGACATCCACCATTGTGATTAGAGTTTGGTTGGATGTAATCTATAATCGGTAGCTCTGAATTTGAATCAGCCACATCGGCGTTTGAGCTATTAACACTAAACCTAGATACTTGTGTATTACCATTCGTGTCGGTGTAGTTTATAAAGAAATACCCATTGTTTTGATAATCTGGATGAAATGCGAGACCTAAAAGACCACGTTCTCCACAACAGGAAACCTGGCTGGAAATATCTAAAAAAGGAGTGGTATTTACTGTTCCATCAGAATTTAAAATTTTTATAACTCCGTTTTGTTCTACTACAAATAAGCGGTCATCACCTGCGTGCTGTAAATTCACCGGACTATTAAAGCCATCTTTTAATAATTCAATAGTGACTTCTTGGGCAGTTGATTGAAGTGTAAATAAAATAGCAAGGAAGAAGAGTATAAGGTGTTTCATAGCTAACATTTTCTACTAAAATAACGAAAACCATCCAGTTTTGGTGTTAAATGCGATTGGCTATTTTTTCACAAGCTTCATCGAGCATCTTATACACATTATCAAAACCACTGTCTCCACCATAATAAGGATCTGGAACATCAACGTTTTCCTCTGGGAAGATTTCATCGAGAATTAGTTGTACTTTTTTACGGTCCTCTTCATTTTTAGCAAGCTTTAAAACATTCTCTTTGTTGGAATTATCCATTACAAAAATGTAATCAAACTCCTCAAAATCTTCAGCTTTAAACTGTCTTCCTCGTTGGTCGGTAATATTTAAGCCGTTTTTCTTAGCGACTGCAATACTTCTTGGGTCAGGTTGTTCATCCACATGCCAATGTCCAGTTCCGGCAGAGGTTACATAAATAGTTGAGGTGTCAACTTTAGATTTTAAAAGTCCTTCTGCCAAAGGAGAACGGCATATATTGCCCAAGCAGACCATTAATACTTTTGTTTTCATTATTTCTGAAAATTTATTCAGGTTCAAATCGATTAGAGACGAAAATAAAAGATTCGATTTTGAAAGTGGGTTAGGAGGATGTTAAAAATCCAGCTGTTAGGCTGGATTGATATATTATAACGTTAATTTTTTATTGAGGTCTTCTACGTATTTCCTGAATTGCTTATCGGTACTTGATAAATTATTTACCGTTTTGCAAGCGTGTAATACGGTAGCATGATCGCGCTGCCCTATTTGTGAACCAATGGACGCCAATGAAGCTTTGGTTAGTTTTTTAGCAAAGAACATCGCCAATTGTCGTGCTTGTACAATATGACGCTTACGGGTTTTAGACTGAAGCGTATCCACATCCATTTGAAAATACTCGCTGACTATTTTTTGAATATAATCAATCGAAACCTCTCGTTTGGTATGCTTTACGTAGTTGTCAACAATCTTTTTAGCAAGTTCAATTGTAATATCTTTTTTGTTGAAAGACGAATGTGCGATCAATGAAATAATAGCGCCTTCTAGCTCACGTATGTTTGTTTTGATGTTGTTGGCCAAAAACTCAATAATGTCTTCGGGCATTTCCACACCATCACGATATAGTTTGTTTTTAATAATCGCTACACGTGTGTCGTAATCAGGGTGATTTAACTCTGCAGACAATCCCCACTTAAAACGAGACAGTAAACGTTGTTCAATATCCATCATATCAACCGGTGCTTTATCACTGGTTAAAATAACCTGCTTTCCGTTTTGGTGCAAATGGTTGAAAATATGGAAGAAAACATCCTGTGTTCCGGCTTTCCCAGATAGCAATTGAATGTCATCCACAATCAAGACATCGATTATTTGATAGAAATGAATAAAATCGTTTCGATTGTTCTTTTTAACCGATTCGATATATTGCTGTGTGAATTTTTCAGCAGAAATATATAATACCGTTTTTTCTGGGTACTTATCTTTAATTTCAACGCCAATGGCATGCGCTAAGTGTGTTTTTCCTAAACCAACGCCACCAAAAATTAATAAGGGGTTAAAGGAAGTTCCTCCGGGTTTATTAGCTACGGCCATTCCAGCCGATCGTGCCAGACGGTTACTTTCTCCTTCTAGGAAGTTATCAAACTGTCTCTTATACACATCTCCGAGCCCACGAGACCTCTCTACATCTCGTA
>CAJXPE010000049.1 GCA_913057965.1 uncultured Marixanthomonas sp.
CATTAAATGGAATTAAAATTCCCGAATGGCCTCAATTTGAAAATACGCCTACGCGACGTATTAAAGGAAAGTTTGATGAATTATCAAAAATTAGAAAATACAGAGAGTCAATTCCAGATTGGTTAGATAAATTAGGTGAAGCTGAATTAGGCAAAAAATGGACCGCAGAGATTGGAGCTTTAAATCAATTAGCATTTGTCGTATTACGGGTAAATCCTTTAAAAGCGACCGTTAAGCAAGTTCAAAATGAACTATTTGACGCTGAAATTGAAACTGAAACCATTCCAGGTCATCCATATGCATTAAAATTGAAGGAACGCGCCAACGTTTTTATTACCGATGCTTTTAAAAACGGATGGTTCGAGGTGCAAGATGCATCTTCCCAAAAAGTGGCCGAAGTATTAAACCCCAAACCAGGAATGCGCGTAATCGATGCCTGTGCAGGTGCTGGTGGAAAAAGTCTTCACATCGCTTCTTTAATGGAAAATAAAGGACAAGTGATTGCATTGGATATTTATGGGAATAAGCTAAAAGAATTAAAACGTAGAGCTCGAAGAAATGGAGCTCACAATATAGAACCTCGGGTGATTGATTCGACTAAAGTGATAAAAAAGTTGAAAGCCTCAGCCGATAAAGTATTGATTGATGCGCCTTGTTCTGGTTTAGGGGTATTAAGACGTAATCCGGACGCCAAATGGAAATTACAGCCGGAGTTTTTAGAAAAAATAAAAAACACACAGCAAGAGATTTTAAGTTCCTATTCTAGTATGGTAAAACCGGGAGGACAATTAGTGTACGCTACATGCTCTATTTTACCATCAGAAAACAGCGAACAAGTCTCCACTTTTTTAAGTAGTGAAGCTGGAAAAGATTTTTCATTAGTTAAAGAAGAGAAAATATATGCGAGTAAATCTGGCTTTGATGGATTTTACATTGCATTGCTTCAAAATAAATAAGGTAAAGCATTAACGAACAACCGCTTTCTATTTATTTTTTCTCATAAGAGGTATTTTATAAAAAAAGAAAACAAAAAAAAACGTCCTGAAAATTCAGGACGTTTTTAATTTTAAATAGGTTTTTCTTAAAACCTACATTAATTATTCAACAATAATACGGGCTGTTTTATAACTAGTTGTTGTTTGTCCTCCCATTTTAAGGATATACACACCACTTGACATTTGTGACATATCTAACGAAACATTAAATTCGTTACCCTTTTTAGAAACAGCTTTATTAAAAGCTACTTCTTGTCCAAGAACATTATACACTCCTAAATAAACACCGCCATCAAAAGATGTTTTTAAAGTAACATCAAATTTATTGTTTCCAAGCGTTGTAACTATAAAGTCTGAGTTTGATATTTCATAATCATTTACACCAAGTTCTCCAATATTTACAGTGTAATCTTCTACTTCACCAACACCGCCAGCTGTACAAGCACTTGGAACAGCAGCTCCTCTCCTACTTCTAACTCGCATTATGTGTTCTCCAAATGCAGCGTTGGAAGGGATACTCAATTCTAACGTTTCTGTAAACGAACCAAAAGTTTCCCCTGGGGCAATTATGGTGTTAGGCACAACTATTTCATCATTCGTAAAAGAAAAGTCATCATTAAAATCTATCCAAACCTTTACGTTTTGATCTCCATGACCTGTTGTTAAAACAATATCATTCGTACTACCAGCACCTAAGTTTGCTATTTGGTTTCTAAAATCTCCATACCCTTCACATTCAGAAACATTGTTTATTTCTGCGATTGATACTAGTTGGAAACCATCTCCTTGAGCACAACCTAAATTGGGTTGACATAAAATATTCTCTATGGTTACAGAAACAGAATCATTTGATGTTTGTTCATCACCAGCTAAAGCAGTTGAAGCGGTTATTACATATTCTCTTAGTTCAGTAAAATTTGCTTGTTCTGTAAAATCATAAGTAACCACTTCCCCAGGGTTAATAGTTCCTGTAAAAGTTTCTACAACTGGTGCACCTCCATCAAGGTCGTACTGCACGTCAAAATTAGATTGTGAATCAGCTCCAAAATTTTTGATATCAATTGTTACAGTTTGCATTCCTAAACCAGAACCCGTAACAGGAGACGTAATAACTGTAGCTCCAACGTCTTGTGCATATAAGTTGGTTACTTCTTTGGAGATTGAATTATTTCCTTGAAATTCATCTCCTGATAAATCTGTAGCAACTTCAATGGTATAAATTTCTGTTGGTGTTGAGAGATCCAAAGTTTCATTAAAAGTATAAACACCTGTACTTCCAGCATCTATAGTTCCTGAATAAATTTCAGTTACAATTAAATTACCATCTAGGAAAAGCTCTACTGGAAATCCACTTTGAGCTTCTGTACCAAAATTCCTGATAGTTACTTCAACAGTTTCATTCGCAGTTAAAACTCCATCTTCAGGTTGATCAATAGATATTGATCCAATATCTGTTGCAAAACCTCCACTTAAAGAAAATGATGCTATTTGTGTGCTCCAAAAATTTGTAGAAGAAAAATAATCTGCAGTAAACCAAAAAGTAAAGTTGTTTGTATCCATTGTCATATGTGAATAATCACCGTATCTATTAGTGTTATTCCGAACGCCAGGACCATCAATAATTATTGTTTCTTCAACCGTCATTTGCCCTAATGGATCCCCATCAAACCTTCCTGTGTATCGTAAAGAAACCGGTAAGGTTTCACTGGCTGTGGTATATGCCATCGCTATATTACCCGCTGCATCCATAGAAGCACTGCTCATTAAACGGCTATGCCCGTCTGCAATTGAGTACGTTCCTTCTTGAAAAATGCTCCAGTCATTTACAGCATCATTTCTCAACTCTATCCAGCGAATTCCTCCTGTTTCATTATTATCTATAAACGTATTAAAAGTAATTAACCATGAATTGTGGTCTGAAAAAGATCGGTAATGTGTAGGGAACGAAATAATTCCTCCATGACCGGCCAATCGTTGACTAGTTCCTGGCTGACGAATTGCTCCATTTCCATCTCCAAAAAGTTCTCCAGCATCAAAATCTTCTGTTGGAATTTCCAAAGGTTGAGATACTGTTGAGTTTGTAGGATCGTCCCAGTCTACATCAATTTCCCAAATTTTTAAGTGATCAAATGATATCTGATTAGTCCAACCATCATCTTGAAGGTATGTAATATATCCTGGTGCATCAGTATCTACATCGGTTCCTAATAAGCTTACAGCTCCTGGACTTTTAACTTGGTTAGGGTTTACTATAATTTGTGGTAGGTTAAAAATTTGAATTTGTGGGTCAGGTCCTCCTGCTAACATTTCATCTCGATCCATCACAAATGCCTGGGTAGTCGATCCCCCAAGATTAACGGTACCATAATAACCATCATGCCATAATCCATATTTTGGATAATCTGGAAACCCATTAAATTGATATTGATATACGTTATAGGCTCCAGTTGGGTCATTTGTTTCAGAAACACCAATGGCCAATGAGTTATTTAATGAACCAAACTCACTAACCACCCAACGATCTGCTAATTGATCATACAAAACGATCGGGTCTCCCGCATTAGTACCAATACCTAAAAAAGCACCAAGACTTACAGGTCCCACTTCTAAGTTTCCTGTTTTATCAAAAATCTTTACAATTGAATTTACAGAATGAATATAATGATTAGGGCCTACTGCTCCAGTTGGATCAGGAGGGAAAAAGCCAGATTCAGCATTTGATGCACCTACAAAATTTTGTTCGATAGGTTGAGTAACAATTTTTCCTTTTTCGGTTTGTAAATTGTTTAAAATAGTAGTTGTTTCAACAAACTCCATAGGTGTTCTAGAGTCGTTAGGCACCATTACTTCTTTACTTTCTCCTGCAGCTCCTTGTTTAAAAGTTGGAAAATCTCTCAATGGTTGAGTTTTACCAATAAAGGTTCCTTTTATGACCTCCTCAGGTGGTAATTTTTCTTGTGCTAATATTGATGTAATACAAACTAGACTGAATGTAAATAATAAGTAAATCTTTTTCATAGGTTTAAGATAAAAACATTAATATAATCGTTTGCGCAATATACTATTAAAAAAATAAACCAAAAACCCACTGAATCAATAGACTAATGGGGGTAAAAGAGTCAATTCAAGAATATTTTAAGGAAATCTATCTTATTAAATCCATTTAATTTTAATAAAATATATTCGTTATCAAGACGACAATGTCTGTTTCTCATTCAAAGTCGAAGTTCGAATCTTTCTTCATTTAAAATAGACATAGTTAATAACTATACTTTCATTGAATAACAACAACATAGTGAATACTTATTTATGAAGTTATTTGAATAACCTGTTTATAACACATTAAAAATGTAGTTATCATTCACAAGAAATACTGTAAATTTGTGCTTTTAAAAACGGAACAACACAACGGTACGATGATTCATTATTTTTCAGCTCCAAGCAATACTATCTTTGCGGTACAAACTATTAACAACCTTTCTGAAAGTGACACAAAAAAACTTCAATGGCTTTTTGCAATAACCAGCACCTCAACCATAGAGCCTTCGGAAAAACTCAAAGGTACTTTTATTGGGCCAAGAGCAGCCATGATCACTCCTTGGAGTACGAATGCTGTGGAAATTACCCAGAATATGGGCATTGAAGGTATTGTTCGTATTGAAGAGTTTACGGAGGTTACGGATGATTTTTCAGATTTCGACCCAATGTTATATCAAAAATATAAAGGTCTTGATCAAGATATATTCACTATTGATATTAAACCCGAAGCAGTTAAAGAAATTGATGATATTACTGCTTTTAATGAAGCTGAAGGGTTAGCACTTAACAAAGAGGAAGTTGTCTATTTAGAGAATTTATCGACTAAATTAAACAGAAAGCTAACCGATAGTGAAGTGTTTGGCTTTAGTCAAGTAAACAGTGAGCATTGCCGCCATAAAATATTTAATGGTACTTTTGAAATTGATGGAAAAGAAATGCCTTCTTCTCTTTTTAAATTGATTAAAAAAACTTCCGAAAAAAACCCGAATACCATTGTTTCGGCTTATAAAGACAATGTTGCCTTTGTTAAAGGTCCTAAAGCAATACAATTTGCTCCAAAAACCCCAGATAAGCCTGATTTTTATCAAAATTCAGAATTTGACAGTGTTATTTCCATTAAAGCTGAAACACATAACTTCCCTACTACGGTCGAGCCTTTTAACGGTGCCGCAACCGGAAGCGGTGGTGAAATTAGAGACCGATTAGCTGGCGGAAAAGGATCCTTACCATTAGCTGGAACTGCTGTCTATATGACTTCATATTCTCGTTTAAATGATTCGCGCCCTTGGGAAAAAAGTATGCAAGAACGGGATTGGTTGTACCAAACCCCATTAGATATTCTTATAAAAGCAAGTAATGGTGCTTCAGATTTTGGAAACAAATTTGGACAACCTTTAATTGCTGGTTCTGTGCTAACTTTTGAGCACGAAGAAGAAGCTCGCAAACTAGGTTTTGATAAAGTTATCATGCTCGCTGGAGGTGTTGGCTACGGAAAAGCAGACCAAGCCATAAAAGACACCCCTAAAAAAGGAGACAAAGTTGTCATTCTAGGAGGAGAAAACTACCGAATTGGTATGGGTGGCGCTGCAGTTTCTTCAGCAGACACAGGAGCTTTTGAAAGCGGAATTGAATTGAATGCGATTCAACGTAGCAACCCTGAAATGCAAAAAAGAGCGGCGAATGCTGTTCGCGGAATGGTGGAAAGTGAAAAAAACCCTATTGTTTCTATTCACGATCATGGCGCAGGAGGTCACCTTAACTGTCTTAGTGAATTGGTTGAAGAAACTGGTGGTAAAATAGATTTAGACAAATTACCTGTTGGCGATCCTACCCTTTCAGCAAAAGAAATTATTGGTAACGAATCGCAAGAACGTATGGGACTTGTTATCGGCGATCAAGATATTGAAAAGCTAAAACGTGTTTCAGATCGGGAGCGTTCACCCATGTACGAAGTAGGCGATGTAACTGGAGATTACCGTTTTACATTCGAAAGTAAAACAACCGGTGAAAAACCAATGGATTTTGAACTAGCCGATATGTTTGGCAGTTCACCAAAAACTGTTTTAAAGGATAAAACAGTATCTAGAAATTACAAAAGCCCTGAATATGTTTCCGTTGATATTCAAGGCTATTTAGAGCAAGTTTTACAGTTGGAAGCAGTAGGCTGTAAAGATTGGCTTACTAACAAAGTAGACCGTTGTGTAGGTGGAAAAGTAGCCAAGCAACAATGTACCGGACCATTGCAATTACCTCTTAACAATTGTGGTGTGATGGCATTAGATTATAACGGAAAAGAAGGGGTTGCAACTTCTATTGGTCACTCCCCTATTTCTGGTCTTGTAGATCCTGTTGCAGGCTCTCGTAATTCTATTACCGAAGCACTTACCAATATTGTTTGGGCGCCGCTAGAAGAAGGCTTAAAAAGTGTATCGCTTTCTGCCAATTGGATGTGGCCTTGTAATAATGAGGGCGAAGATGCTCGCTTATACCAGGCTGTTCAAGGAGTTTCAGAATTTGCAATCGACTTAGGTATAAACGTCCCTACTGGAAAGGATTCACTTTCTATGAAACAGAAATATAAAAATGAAGAAGTAATTTCACCCGGAACGGTTATTATTTCGGCTGCTGGACATTGTAAGGATATTAAAAAAACAGTAGAACCCGTTCTTCAGAAAAATGCTGGAAGCATCTATTATATCAATCTTTCTCAAGACGACTTTAAATTAGGCGGTTCGTCTTTTGCACAAATTTTAAATACGGTGGGAAGCGAAGTTCCAACGGTTAAAAGTGCTGAATATGTAAAAACCGTTTTCAACACCCTTCAAAACTTAATTTCTAAAGGAAAAATAGCTGCCGGACACGATGTGGCTTCTGGTGGATTGATTACTACGTTGCTAGAAATGTGCTTCGCCGATACTAATTTAGGCGCTAATTTAGATCTTTCAGACTTAGGAGAAGACGATATAGTAAAAATATTATTTTCTGAAAATTGTGGTGTTGTCATTCAAGCCTCAGAAGATGGTGCTATTGAAGAAACATTTACTTCAGCAAAGGTTGATTTTATCAAAATTGGAACCGTTTCTACAGATGAATCGTTAGAAATTCAATTTAACGATAATCCGTTAAGCTTTAACATTCCTGAGATGCGTGATGTTTGGTATAAAACTTCTCACTTATTAGACGAAAAGCAAAGCGGAAAAATAAAGGCGCAAGAACGTTTTCATAATTATAAAAAACAATCACTTCAGTTTACATTTCCGAAGCAATTTGACGGTACATTACCACAAATTTCTTCAGAAAAACCACGAATTAAAGCTGCCATCCTTCGTGAAAAAGGAAGCAATAGTGAACGCGAAATGGCAAATGCGCTATATTTAGCAGGTTTTGATGTAAAAGACGTCCATATGACCGATTTAATTGAAGGTCGTGAAACGCTAGAAGACATTAAATTTATTGCTGCCGTTGGTGGATTCTCTAATAGTGATGTATTAGGAAGCGCCAAAGGTTGGGCTGGAGCCTTTTTATACAACGAAAAAGCCAATAAAGCCTTAAAAGATTTCTTTGCCAAGGACGACACGCTTTCATTAGGTGTTTGTAACGGTTGCCAATTGTTTATCGAGCTTGGCTTGATGACACCAAACCACGATGAAAAACCGAAAATGCTTCATAATGATACTGGTAAATTTGAATGTAATTTTACCTCGGTAACTATTCAGGAAAACAACTCAGTGATGTTATCTTCATTAGCTGGTAGTACTTTAGGAATTTGGGCTGCTCACGGAGAAGGAAAATTTAGTTTCCCACTTAGCGAAGACAAATACAACATCGTTGGAAAATATGGGTATGAAACGTTTCCAGCAAACCCGAATGGTAGCGATTTCAATACCGCAATGATGACCGATGAAACGGGAAGACATTTAGTAATGATGCCGCATTTAGAACGGTCTACCTTCCCTTGGAACTGGGCACACTACCCAAAAAATCGTACCGATGAAGTTTCTCCTTGGTTAGAAGCGTTTGTGAATGCGCGTAAATGGTTGGAAAAAAAGTAATCCTTTTTTAAGTTTTAAAAAATTACAAGAAAAGAAGCTATCAACACATAACTATATATAAAAGTGCTGTTTTAAAGTAATTTGGCATTGTATTTAACAGTAAAACATAAGATTTATTGTTAAATTACCAGCCTTTACTTAAACTCTTTTTATAATGAAAAAAACAGTACTTCTCGTTTTCTTACTTACCACTTCGTTTTTATTCTCTCAAGAAGTACAGGAAAAATACCAACGAGCTAAAATAAATTACAATTCAACAGACGATCTTTCCCATTTAGCTACTTTAGGTGTTCCTGTAGAGCATGGCACGCATAAAAGAGGTCATTTTATTATCTCAGATTTTTCAGTTTCTGAAATTGAAAAAGCGCGAAATGCTGGTTTTCAAGTTGAAGTTTTAATAGAAGACAGTAAAGCGTATTTTTTACGAAGAAATAGATTAAAAGAACCCGTTAAAAATCCAAGCTGTGTTGAGGATTATGAAACTCCGCTCAATTTTAATTTGGGTTCCATGGGCGGCTATCTTACTTATCAAGAATTATTGGATGAGCTAGACGCGATGCGTGCTCAATATCCGGATTTAATTTCTGAAAAAGAAAATATTGGTACTTTTTTAACCGAAGGAACTCCTGATAATTCCACCACACCCTCTATTGGTGGAAATGGAATTAAGTGGGTTAAAATAAGTGACAACCCTGAAAGTACATCAGAAGGCGAACCACAAATACTTTACACTGCATTGCATCACGCTCGTGAACCTATTTCGCTTTCACAAATGGTTTTCTATATGTGGTATTTATTGGAGAATTATGATTCAGATCAAGAAATTCAGAGCATTGTTGACAATACAGAGCTTTATTTTATTCCGGTAGTAAACCCGGATGGATATTTATATAATGAAAAAACAGATCCTAACGGAGGTGGCTTTTGGAGAAAAAACCGCAAAAATACGTATGGGACAGACCTTAACCGAAATTATAATTATTATATAAACGGAGACCCTAACAATGACACATGGGGTGGTCAAGGTGCTTCTGGAAATACAAATAGTGAAAGCTATCACGGACCAGCGCCTTTTTCTGAAATTGAAACGCAAGCCGTGAAATTTTTTGTAGAAAACCACGATTTTGTAATGGCTTTTAATAATCACACCTCGGGTGATTTACTGTTATATCCATATGGGTATACCAATAATGCTCCTACATCAGAAAATGATTTGTTTATAGAGATTTCAGAAGAGCTGGTTTCTCGCAATGGTTTCAGTAATATTCTATCTTCAGAGCTGTATCCTGCTGCTGGCGATAGCGACGATTTTATGTACGGTACAGTTGGAACACACGATAAAATCTATGCGATGACTCCAGAAATCGGCCCTGTATTTTGGCCTCCTTCCAATCAAATTGAGCCGTTGGTTAAAACAATGATGTACTTAAATCTAACATCGGCAAAAATGGTGAATAATTTCGCTGAACTAACAGATACCGCACCTGCTTTTACAGGTAACTCAACTACAAATAATGCCGAATTCAATATTAAACGATTTGGTTTTAATGGAAATGGAAACTTTACAGTGAGTCTTAACCCTGTTTCAGTAAATATTATTTCAGCAGGAAACGCTGTTAATTTTAACGGTCTTGATTTATTAGATGAAGATTCTGGAAGTATTCAATACACCGTTTCAAATGATATTGAAGCAGGTGACGATGTTGTGTATGAGTTAATTGTAAACAATGGAGATTATGATGCCACTACCTTTATTACCAAGAAATTTGGAGCTTTAGAAGCTATTTTTGAAGATCCAGGCGAAAGCGTTACTGATAACTTTAACAATAATGGCTGGGGTATCAGTACATCAGAATTTGTGTCACCTCCAAGTTCTATAACAGACTCGCCATCGGGTAATTATGATGATGATGCCAATAAAACGATTACTTTAAAAAATGCAATTGATTTGACCAATGCCATCGGCGCCAATGTTACATTTAATGCGAAATGGAATATTGAAAATGATTGGGATTACACACAGTTTGAGGTTTCAACCGATAATGGTTCTTCCTGGACACCTCAATGCGGAAATTTCACAAACAATGGTAGTACCAATGGCGGACAACCCACTGGAGAACCTTTATACGATGGAGATCAAAACGACTGGGTACTGGAAGAAATAGATTTAAGTGATTATGTAGGCGAAAGTATTTTAGTCCGTTTTCAATTTGAATCGGATGGCAGCGAAAATCGCGACGGTTTTTATTTTGACAATTTAACGATTAATGTTATTGACGATACTGGACTTTCAGTTTCAGACATTTCTGAAAGTAAATTTAATATTTATCCAAATCCTGTCGAAAACCTTTTAAATATAAACACAGCACTTAGCAATTATTCTGCTGAATTATTTACCATTCAAGGGCAGCGTGTTTTTGTTTCAGAAAACAATACTGGATCACAAACCATAGATTATAGCACGTATGCTTCAGGAATTTATTTGTTAAAACTTACATCAAATGACATTTCACAAACTTTTAAAATTGTGAAGCAATAAAATTGTAAAAAATTATTGCTAATTTTAAAGGAGTAACTAAATTTAGTTGCTCCATTTTTTTTTCAGTTGTAATCTGAAAAAAATTACTATTTTGCACTTATACATTTAATACTATCATGACAGACCCTAAAAGACTTTTTGACTTTCCATATTATCAGCTTGAAACCCATCCGCAACAAAAAGCATTGGTTACAAAATACGATGGTGAATGGAAAGCCACTTCCATACAAGAATATATCGATAAAGCGAACATGTTAAGCAGAGCTTTGCTTAGAATGGAAATACAACCCAATGATAAAATTGGAATCATATCGATGACCAATCGCACCGAATGGAATATCTGTGATATAGGTATTATGCAAACAGGCGCACAAGATGTGCCCATCTACCCTACTATTTCGGAAGATGAATACGAATATGTACTAAACCACAGTGAGTGTAAATACGTTTTTGTTTCTTGTAAAGAAGTATTAGACAAAATAAATAAAATTAAAAACAATATTCCTTCTTTAAAAGATGTGTTTTGTTTTGATGAAATTGATGGTTGTACTAATTGGAAAGAAGTTTTAGAGAAAGGAAAAGATGATAGCAATCAAGATGAAGTTGAAAAGAGAAAAGAAGCCATTCACGAAGACGATCTAGCAACTTTAATATACACATCTGGAACAACGGGTCGTCCAAAAGGCGTTATGTTATCTCATAAAAATATAGCTAGCAATGCGATATTTAGCTCGGAACGTTTACCTATTGTTGTTGGTAAATCGAAGGCTTTGAGTTTTTTACCCGTTTGTCATATTTACGAACGCATGCTTCTTTACATGTATCAGTATACAGGCGTTGAGATTCATTTTGCTGAATCACTTGATACTATTAGTGACAACTTAAAAGAGGTACAACCTCATGTAATGAGTGCAGTGCCAAGACTTTTAGAAAAAGTGTATGATAAAATCTATGCTAAAGGAGCAGAATTATCAGGTATAAAGAAGAAATTATTCTATTGGGCAATAGAACTTGGTCTTGAGTATGAACCGTACGGAGAAAACGGCTGGTGGTACGAATCTAAATTAAGTATTGCCCGTAAATTAATTTTCAGTAAATGGCAGGAAGCATTAGGAGGTGAATTAAAAGCCATTGCCAGTGGTAGTGCAGCCTTGCAGCCACGTTTAGCAAGAATCTTTAATGCTGCTGAAATTCCTGTTATGGAAGGGTACGGACTTACAGAAACCTCTCCAGTGGTGGCCGTAAACGATATGCGAGATAAAGGCTTTAAAATTGGTACCGTTGGAAAACCACTAAGAGAAACCGAAGTTAAAATTGCCAATGATGGGGAGATTACAATAAAAGGCCCACAAGTAATGTGTGGCTACTATAAAGACAAAGAAAAGACCGATGAAGTTTTAATAGACGGTTATTTTCATACGGGCGATATAGGTGAAATTGACAAAGAAGGTTTTTTAAAGATAACCGATCGAAAAAAATCGATGTTCAAAACTAGTGGAGGTAAATATGTAGCTCCACAATTGATAGAAAATGATATGAAGCAATCCCGTTTCATAGAACAGATATTAGTAGTAGGTGAAGGAGAAAAAATGCCTGCAGCTTTAATACAGCCAGATTTTGAGTTTTTAAAAGATTGGGGCACGAAAAAGGGTCGTAACCTATCTTCTGATCCCAAAGAAATTATAAAAGACGAAAAAGTTATAAAACGCATTCAAAAAGAAGTTGATTTTTATAATGAGCGCTATGGAAAATGGGAACGCGTTAAGAAGTTTGAACTCACGCCAGATGTTTGGAGCATTGAGGAAGGTCATTTAACCCCTACCATGAAAATGAAACGGAAGGTGATTCAAGAAAAATATCAAGATTTATACGATAAAATTTATGAACGTAATCAATAAACACTAACCCCAAAAAACAATTCAAATAGCATACTTCTCCTCAAAAAGTCTTTTAAAGAATACTTCCCAAGCATTTTTGGTTATCTTTTTATTGGCTTTTTTTAAAATCTATGCCCAAGAAACGGAGATTATTCAAATAAATAAATTAGGGCAAGAAGCAGGACTGCTACAGTTAAACGCGCAAGCATTAACGCAAGATCACCTCGGTTATTTGTGGGTTGGTACCGAAGATGGGTTACACCGGTTTAATGGATATCGATTTAAGCCTTATTTGGCACACGCAAAGGACAACTCCTCAATTTCCGACGACCACATACGCGGCTTATTGGCTGTTGAAGACACTTTATGGATAGCTACTAACTCTAAAGGGATTTCGGGTTTAAAACTTTCAGAAGACAAGTTCTTTAACTTGTTTGAAAGTTACGAAAACAACGATTTAAATATTGCCTATAAGATTTTAAAAGTAAATCAAAAATTCCTCCTCTTTTCTACAAAAAATCATTTTGTATTATATAATCGAAAGACGAAAGAAAAGAAAGTTTTTACGTTACCAAAAACCAATAAAGAAAACTTTGTAAGTGATGCGGTAAAGATTTCAGAAAATAAATATTGGTTAGCTACAACAGCTTCCGGAATTCTTACTTTTAATATTTCAACTAAAGAAATCCACTCTTTACAAGGTTTTGATCAAAGCTCAGTAACTAGCTTCTTTAAGAGAAATAAAACTATATATATTGGTAAAGAAAAAGGATTGTTTACATACAGTTTAATTGATGGTATTTTTTCTGAAACCTCTTTTAGTAATTCAATCAAATATTTATTTAAAAAAGATGACAATCAAATTTACATAGCATCCAATCAAGGTTCTTTTTCTTATAATACCACTACAAATAGCACTACGAAAGTCATATTTAAAGACAAACAGTCTAAAATTTATGAAAATATAGTTTTAGAACAGTTTGCAAAAGACGAGAATGGCAATTTATGGATGGGAACAGCTGGGGAGGGTTTATTTTACACTAATAAGTATCAAAAAAAGTTTAGTTCGGTACAAGTAAAAATACCTTCTAAAATAGACGATCAACGCGTTAGTGTTTTTCCTTTTTTTAAACGAAATGATTCTATCTTATGGGTCGGTACCACCAGAGGTACTTTAAAATACAACTTAAAGAATAAAACCTTTAAACAATATAAAACTGGTAAAAAAGGAGTCACTTATTGTTTTTCTGAAGACGAAAACGGCACACTGTGGGCTGGTGGGATTTATGATGGCTTAATGAAATACAATCCTAAAACCGATACGTTTAAGCAGTGGCTTTCCAAAAAAAATAAAAATAGTTTACCAGACAATGAATTGCTTACCATAATACCAAAGGCTAATAACAAATTATGGTTGTGTACATGGGCAGGAGGTATTAGTGAATTTGACACCCAAACAGAAACATTTAAACCCGTTTTAATTAATGGAAAAAAACTGAATAGAGTAAGGGTTTATCTTAAAGATTCAAAAGGTAACTTATGGCTAGGCACCGATCAAGGTCTATATAAACTTTTAGAGGATACATGGGTTAAAACCTATACCGAAAATAGCTCCAAGAAAAAACAACTTACAAACGACCGGGTTTTTGCTCTTAAGGAAGACAAAAAAGGGAATATATGGATCGGGACAAGCTCCGGATTAACTAAACTCAATCCAAATACAGATGAAACAACCCTTTTTTACAAACAAAAGGGGTTTACAAACGATTTTGTTTACAACATATTAATTGATAACAAAGAGCAAGTTTGGATGAGTACTAACTATGGTCTTTCTGTTTTAAATACGAATACAAACACCTTTAAAAATTATACGGAAGAAGACGGCTTACAAGACAATGAGTTTAATGGAAAAGCGGGTTTTAAAGACGCAAATGGTACTTTTTATTTTGGTGGTATCAATGGTTTTAATATGTTTAAACCACAAAATATTGTTGATAACCCCTTCTTACCAAAAGTATATGTAGAATCCGTTGAACTCTTCAACAAACCTATAGAACGAAATGAACGCTATAAAGATACCTTACGCTTTAAAAGTAAGGAGAATGTATTGACATTTAATTTTGTAGCATTAAACTACTCAAACCCACAAAAGGTTTCATACCAATATAAATTAGAGAATTTTGATAAGGGCTGGAGTCCGGCGGGAAATAAACGCAGTGTTACCTACACTAACCTAAACCCTGGTAAGTATACGTTAAAGATAAAAGCTACAAACGATGCTGGTGTCTGGAGTCCTAATTTAAAAAGTATGGTCTTAATTATTATTCCACCTTGGTACCAAACCTTACTTTTTAAAATTTCTTTAATACTGTTCTTCATAATATTTATAGTTGGTTTTTATTTCTATAAAACTTTAAAGTTAAAGCGTGATAAACAAAAACTAGAAGGGCTTGTTTATGAGCGCACACAAGATTTAATTAAGAAAAATGAAGACTTAAAAGCATATAATGAGGTTATTTTAAAACAACGTAATAATATTGAGTTTTTAATGAAGGAGTTGAGCCATCGCGTTAAAAACAATTTGCAAATAGTTTCTAGTTTATTGAATATTCAGACCAATTCCATTAAAGATGAACATTCAAAAGAAATTCTAACTATTGCAAAAAATAGAATTTTGGCCATTTCGTACGTGCAAGCAGAGTTAAGTTCAAAAACCGATGAAGTTAACATTGGGGCTGTCTCTTATACACATCTCCGAGCCCACGAGACCTCTCTACATCT
>CAJXPE010000050.1 GCA_913057965.1 uncultured Marixanthomonas sp.
TCTACACGTAAGGAGTCGTCGGCAGCGTCAGATGTGTATAAGAGACAGAAATTGAAGCAATCGGTGAAGCTACTAAGGTTAAGGTTCCTAACGATGCAAAAGTATTCGATGCCAAAGGAAAAACCATTATGCCCGGTATGGTCGATGCGCACGCACACGTAGGTGCTTTCCGGTATGGTTTAACGACACAACAAAACTGGCAATTAATGGCCAATTTGGCGTTTGGTGTCACTACTTCGCACGATCCATCTGCCAATACAGAAACAGTTTTTAGTATTTCAGAATTACTAAAAGCCGGTAAGCTAACCGGACCACGATTGTATTCTACTGGTTTTATATTATATGGAGCCGATGGTGATTTTAAAGCCGTTATCGACAATCTAGAAGATGCTAGAAGTAGCATTAGACGTACCAAAGCCTTTGGCGCTAAAAGTGTAAAAAGCTACAATCAGCCAAGAAGAGAACAACGTCAGCAGGTATTACAAGCTGCGCGCGAGGAAGGTACCAATGTAGTTCCGGAAGGCGGCTCCACTTTTTTCCATAATATATCTATGGTAATCGATGGCCATACGGGTGTTGAACATAACATTCCAGTGGCTCCCGTTTATAAAGATGTGCTAGAAGTTTGGGGGAAAAGTGAGGTTGGCTACACACCTACCCTAATTGTAAATTATGGTGGAATGAATGGAGAATATTATTTCTACCAGCGAGATAATGTTTGGGAAAATGAAAAATTGCTAGAATTCACTCCGCGTAGTATTATCGACAGCCGCTCACGACACCGCACGATGGTACCCCAAAAAGAATATAAAAACGGGCATATTTTAGTTTCAGAAACCGTAAAAAAACTAAGCGATGCTGGCGTTAAAGTAAATATGGGCGCGCACGGTCAATTACAAGGTTTGGGTGCGCACTGGGAAACCAAAATGCTACAACAGGGCGGCATGAGCAATTTAGAAGCGTTACAAGCTGCTACAATCAATGCTGCAGAATATATTGGAGCCGGAAATGATATTGGATCGTTAGAAAAAGGAAAACTGGCAGATTTGATTGTCTTGACTGAAAATCCTTTGGACGATATAGAAAACACCCAAAACATCGAAATGGTTATGGTTAACGGACGCTTATACGATGCCGACAACTTAAACGAAATTGGAAATCACCCAAAAGAGCGAGCGTCTTTTTGGTGGGAAAACAACAAATACAACCAAGCTTTCCCTTGGCATCAAGAAACAGAAGGTTTTATGAAAGGTGGCTGTGGTTGCCATATTGGACATCAATAAATATGAACATTCGCCCCTATTGGCAATACTATAAAGATATATTTCCCTTTATCGCGGGATTTGGTATAATATGCTGTATTGCCACCAGTATACTTTGGGGGGTTGGGCTTTTTTGCACCTTGGGCGTACTCTTCGGCTTTTTTGGCTTTCAAGTTTTTAAAAATGACCAATATTACTTTTATTATAACTTAGGGATTACCAAATGGACCTTATTGAAGGTAAGTTTTATCATTAATTTGCTTATCGCAATTCCAATTTTTTCAATGCTATTAACTTGTTTTTATTTATTCTTTGGTGATTTTACAATTACATAGTGTAACCAAAAGCTTCGGAAAAATCCAAGTTCTAAATAATGTTTCTTTTTCAATGGAAACAGGAGATATTTTTGGAATCTTCGGAAAAAATGGAAGTGGAAAATCTACGTTGTTAAAAATTCTCTTCGGAACGCTTTCCGCAGACAGCTTACAGCTTGAAGTAAATGGAATAAGAATTTCTTCTTCCGAAGTCATAAAAAAACAATTGATAGCTTATTTACCACAACACCCTTTTTTGCCTAACAATCAAAAAGTACGTGATATTATCCCAATGTATTTTCAAGGGGAAAAAGAACAAGATGCCGTTTTTTACAATCCATTTATCGCTACGCTCACCCATAAAAAAGCAGGACATCTCTCTCACGGAGAACGTAAGTTTTTTGAAACCATTTTAATTAGTCAATTGCCGTATCCGTTCCTCATGCTCGATGAACCTTTTTCTATGCTGGAGCCGCTTCAAACAAAAGCACTAAAAGAATTTTTACTAAAAATTTCAGAAACAAAAGGCATTATCATCACCGATCATTATTATACTGATGTTTTAGATATTAGCAAAAAAAACATCGTATTACGAAACGGAAAAAGTATCCCTGTAAACTCTATTGAAGATTTAAAGAAAAACGAGTACCTTTCTAAAAACCATTCCAAATGAAAAAAACAATCCTTCTATTTTCTTTTTTAGCAGTTTTAATCAGTTGTAAGAATAAGGCTGAAACCCACTCTGAAAAGGAAACAAAATCTGTTACTACTGAAACTGAATACCTTTACTTTACCGACAAAGACGACCAATTCACTGGCGGAATTAAAATAATTCCTATAGAAACACCAAAAGGAACGTTTAACGTCTGGACAAAGCAAACGGGTAACAATCCGACTATAAAAGTATTGCTATTACACGGCGGCCCTGGAATGACACACGAAATTTACGAATGTTTTGATGGCTACTTTCCGCAGGAAGGAATAGAATATTATTACTACGATCAATTAGGAAGTTATTACAGCGACCAACCGAACGATAAAAGCCTTTGGAAAACCGAACGCTTTGTAGAAGAAGTTGAACAAGTGCGCAAAGCATTGGGCTTAAACAATGACAATTTTTACTTATTTGGGCAATCATGGGGCGGTATTTTGGCGATGGAATATGCACTAAAATATCAAGAAAATTTGAAAGGATTAATAGTTTCGAATATGGTGCCTTCCATTCCAGATTATATGGAATATAATGAAGAGGTATTGGCACCGCAACTTGATTCTACCGTCTTGGCAAAAATCATGAAATACGAAGCTGCTGAAGACTATGGCAATGAAGAATACTTGAAGTTAATCACTGAAAATTACTACCCAAAACACGTAATCCGTATGCCGGTAGACCAATGGCCTAATTCGATACAAAGAGGGTTTCAGCACCTTAATCCAGAAGTATACGTAACCATGCAAGGTCCGAGCGAATTTGGAGTAAAAGGCGATGCTACTTTAAAAAATTGGGATGTAAAAGATCGCCTGCACGAAATTACTGTCCCTACCCTTTCCATTGGAGCTACTTATGATACGATGAACCCTGAGGAAATGAAATGGCTGGCCAACGAAGTTGAAAATGGCAGATTTCATCTCTGCCCCAACGGTAGTCATCTTTCGCAATATGATGACCAAGAAGTGTTTTTTGAAGGGTTGATTCAATTTATAAAAGACGTGGATTCTGGAAATTTCAAAAAAGCATAAAAAAAGACCCCAATATTGGGGTCTTTCTTATTGATTATATTGTTACGTAATTATCCCTTAGGCATAAGTACTTTATCAATAGCATGAACAACACCGTTAGATGCATCCATATTACCATTTACAACAGTAGCTGTATTTCCTTTGGCATCTTTAACCATTATTTTACCATCTTTTGTAGATAGAATAATGTTTTCACCTTGTAAGGTAGTTACACGATACTTGTTGTCGTTGTCTTTTATTGCTTTCATAAGAGCATCGCCTGTCCACTCACCAGAAACAACGTGATATTTCAATAGGTTTTGAAGTTGAGTTTTGTTCTCATCCATCATTAAATTATCCATACTTTTCTTTGGTACAGCTTCAAAAGCTTCATTGGTTGGAGCAAATACTGTGTATTCACCTTCTTCCATAAACGTTTGTGCAAGCCCTGCTTTTTTAAGAGCAGAAACTAAAGTGGACATATTTTGGTTATTCATAGCTTTTGAGGCAATTGTATTTTTCTCAAACTCTTTTTTAGCCATCATAGCTTCTTCTTCAGCTTTTTTCTGAGCTTCCATTTCCATTTTTTCAGCTTCAGCCTTTGCTTCAGCTTCTTTCTTTTTTCCGTCATTACAAGCAGTAAACAACATTGTTGCTACAGCAAGTGACATAATAATTGATTTAAATTTCATATCGTTGATTTTTGTTTGAAACAAAGATAACATCGAGTATCATAAGGTTGTATTAAAGCTCCTTAATTTTAAGTTAAATATTGTATATACGCTAAGCCATACATAAATATAATTCCATTTTGGAATTATTTTAATTAAAATAACTTGTAAAAATTGTATATTTAAATACACATTAATAAAAATTTAAAAAAATGGTTAAAGCTAAATATCAAAACGTGTTAGATTTAGGTGAACAACTTAAAATCCAAAACGGTGATGTAAAAGAAGAAAACGGTAAACTAAAAATTATGGGTACCGCAAACACCCAATATGACAAAGACCGCTTATGGGATGAAATAAAAAAATCTGGTGGCGAAAACCCACAAGACATTGAAGCAGATATTAAAGTAGCAGATAAAAATGCGTATGCGTATCACAAAGTGGAAAAAGGAGAATCGCTCAGTAAAATTTCAAAAAAATACTATGGTGATCCTATGAAGTACAATAAAATTTTTGAAGCCAACCGCAATATATTGGACAATCCCGATGTAATCCATCCCGGACAAGAATTGGAAATACCTAACAAGTAAAAACTCTCCTAATATTAATTTAAAAACCGGCTGTCTATTTAAATAGGCAGCTTTTTTTATAAATACAAAAGCAAACCAATTTCCGTACTTTTAAAGTATGGAAATAATCAGTTCCCTTTCTCCTTATTTACTCGTCGGACTCTTTTTTTTAGGGGCAACTGCCTTTACGCTTTCTACTATTAGTGGTGGCGGCGGGGCTTTAATGCAGATACCTATCCTTAATTTTTTAATCGGCACTTCTCAAACAGCTCCCGTTATTAACTTAGGAACTTTTATAAGCCGTCCTACACGTATCATCATCTTTTGGAAACATATTGTCTGGAAAGTGTTTTGGTATTATGTCCCTTCTGCCATGATTGGAGCCGTTCTAGCCGCTTGGCTTTTTGCTGAAGTAAAAATTTACTGGGTACAGATCATCGTTGGTTTGTTCTTAGTGAGTACCTTTTTTCAATATCGCTTCGGAAAAAAAGAGCGTTCATTTGAAGTAAAACTCTGGTATTTTGTACCGTTAGGCTTCTTTATTTCCATCATAGGAACCTTAACCGGTGGCATGGGTCCAATCTTAAATCCATTTCTGCTCAATGCAGGGATAGACAAAGAGTCGCTCGTGGGCACCAAAGCCGCACAATCTTTTTTTCTCGGAATTGCACAAATAGGCAGTTATGCCTTTTTTGGCTTGCTAACCGATGAGCTCTGGGTTTACGGCATTGCCATGGGATTGGGTGCTATTGTGGGCAACCTCATCGGTAAATGGTTATTACACCGTATGAGTAAACTCGCTTTTAGAAAATGGGTAATCGCCATTATGGTGATTAGTGGAATTATACTAATTATAGGAGCTATTAATAAGTTGTTTTAAGTAATGCTGAGAAACATTGTACAAAATTTAAAAATTCGGGAAATAAAAGATCTTTACAATAAATGGAATTCAAAATTATAGAAAAAGAAGATTGCTTAAATATTGAACTAATCCCGAACTTTTAGTAGTACATAGGAAAATACAAGTGATGCATAACACGTTTTTATTTGAACACATTATGGACTGAAAAAATATACAGTAGTTTATAAAAATTTAGAATGGAATTGTTTTCTCGCCTTCTTATTTCTACTACTTCTAAAATTTCTACTACGATGAGTTAAATAATGGACTAAAGTCATCGCTACGCCAATTATAATTACTGCAATAAATATTTCGTATGCCTCGCTAGGTAAATTCATACATTAAATATACGAAAAATATTTAATTTTATAATAAAACTCAAACTTACTCAACGGATAAAAATTAAGCTTAACACGTATAAACGCAATGCGGGTGCAAGTGCTTAAACCAAAAGTTTGGATATATTTGAAAGACCAACAATACCTTGTTTTGGCTCATTGCTCAACCGACTGCAGTCGAGTGTTTGCACCCATACTGCATTTATACTAACCGTTACAACCCACTAATATATCCGCCATACACATCTTTAAATTCCAGTCCATCGCCTAAATTGTGCTTGCTCAATTTTTTATATCCTGAAAGCGCCCATAGTACAAATTCTTTAAAAAATGGTTTGTCCTTAGCTGAAATATCCGGAACATGCTTTTTCAGCAATTGCTCTAACGGTTCAATTTTATTAAGCTGACGTTTATATTCAGTATCTGAAAGCGTATCCAGTAATTCAAATCCACTTTCTTCAAAAAACCAAGCGACCACATCTGCATAGGGATCTACATCGCTTTCTTTTTGTAGTTTTTCAATTTTAGGAAAATAATCTTCAAATTGCTTTTTAACAGCACTGTTTATCAATTGCTCAGCTACTTCACTGGCACCTTCCTGTTCGCCCTCGTAGACCAATTCCACTTTACCTGTGATAGCTGGAATAATACCCATAAAATCACTTAATCGAACTGATGTTTTATCTTCTCCGTTTTGTAACGCGCGTCTTTCGGCAGTACTCAGTAAATTTTCGAAAGCGGTAATGCTTAACCGGGCACTCACCCCACTTTTTGCATCAATAAACTCACTTTCACGGGCTTCAAAGCTTATTTGTTCTACAATATCTTTGGCCAGTTCAGGCACGTATATTTTTTCTTTGGTTGCAGAGGCTTCCATCGTTTCCTGCTGAGTAATGGTTCGTGCGGTTTTAATATCATCAGGATAATGCGTCAATATTTGCGAACCGATTCTATCTTTCAATGGGGTTACAATGCTTCCCCGGTTGGTATAATCTTCTGGGTTTGCAGTAAATACAAACTGTACATCCAATGGCATTCGTAATTTAAACCCACGAATCTGTACATCACCTTCTTGTAAAATATTAAAGAGCGCCACTTGAATTCGTGGCTGTAAATCGGGCAATTCGTTGATGACAAAAATGCTTCGGTTCGCACGTGGAATCATCCCAAAATGAATCACGCGATCATCGGCATACGTCAATTTTAAATTTGCTGCCTTTATAGGATCCACGTCCCCAATAATATCGGCCACCGTAACATCAGGTGTCGCTAGTTTTTCTGAAAAGCGCTCGTCGCGATGTAACCACTCAATAGGCGTTTTATCACCTTTGTCGTGAACTAATTCTTTTGCAAACCTAGAAATAGGATGAAAAGGGTCGTCGTTAATTTCACTGCCCGCTACAATAGGTACATATTCATCCAATAACGAAACCATTTGCCTTGCGAGACGGGTTTTGGCCTGTCCTCGTAATCCCAATAAATTAATATTGTGTTTGGAAAGAATCGCACGTTCCATTTCAGGGATTACAGAATAATCGTATCCATGAATACCTTCAAAAACGGTTTCTTTTTTTAATAATTTCTGAAGTAAGTTACGACGTAATTCTTCCTTAATCGGTTTGTATACATACCCGGCTTTTTTTAAGTCACCGAATGTTTTTATGTTTTCTATTTTCATATTTTTTTTTCTCTAGTATTCTTTAACGTATTCTTTTTCTCCTATTGGTCTCATAATCGGTAAAAATCATTTCTCCCAATCCTTTTAAGCCAGTATAAAATGCTTTGCCTTGGTTAGCGGCTGTAAACTGATCTACAAACTGCATTAAATACGGGTCTTGCGCAATCATAAATGTGGTAATGGGAATGTGCAGTTTACGTGCCTGACGCGCCATCATATAACATTTTTTTACAATGTTTGGATCGAGGCCTGCGCTGTTTTTATAATATGTCCCGTCTGGAAGCTGCATACAGCTTGGTTTTCCATCGGTTATCATAAAAATTTGTTTGTTGGTGTTTCGTTTTCTGCGTAACATATCCATCGCTAACTGTAATCCTGCAACAGTATTCGTGTGAAAAGGCCCTACATTTAAATACGGTAAATCTTTAATTTTTATGGGCCAAGCATCGTTTCCGAAAACTAAAATATCTAAGGTATCTTTCGGGTAGCGGGTAGTTATAAGCTCGGAAAGTGCCATCGCTACTTTTTTAGCAGGCGTGATGCGATCTTCCCCATACAAGATCATACTGTGGCTTATATCAATCATCAGCACCGTACTCATTTGCGATTTGTGCATCGATTCCTCAACCACTAAATCATTTTCCGTAAGGTTAAACCCATCAATTCCGTGATTTATTTGAGCATTTTTAAAGCTTTCGGTCATCGAAATACGCTCTAACGGATCACCAAATTGATAATTTTTAAATTCACCAGCCTGTTCATCACCCTGACCTCTGTATTTAGTTTTGTGATTTCCGCCGGCACTTTTTTTCAATTTACCGAATATTTGTTCCAACGCACGTTTCCGAAGCGAGCGTTCCAGTTTTTCGGTAATGGAATTTTTTCCTTCTCCTTTACCTCCACCTTTTCCGTCTGGTCGAAATTCTTCACGGATGTATCCTTTCTTTTTCAGGTCTTCAATAAAATCTTCTATGGTGTATTCTGCAGTCGTCAGGTTATACTCTTTGTCAAGCTGCCGCAACCAATCAATGGCTTCGTCAAAATCACCTGATGTATGTGTAATTAATTCCTGAAAAATTTCGAAAAGTCGTTCAAAGGGAGATTGTTCCTTTGGGTCATGTTTTGTAAAAACAAATCCCGTAGGTCTATTTTTCTTCTTCATACCTTAAAGATACCAATTTTAAAGCAAAAAAAAGAGGTGTATTAACAGCCTTTTAAGACTTGCTCTTTCACATTTTCTTAACTTTATAAGCTAATTTTTATTTCTGAAAAAACCAATCGATGAAAAAACTATTCCTATTTACCTTTTTACTGCTCTCATTCTCATCTTTCTCACAACAACTTTCAATGGATATCCTAAAAGATATGAAACCTCGGAACATTGGTCCGGGTGGAATGTCTGGACGCGTCACTGCTATTGATGTGGTAACCGAAAACCCTGATATAATGTATGTGGGTACAGCTTCTGGTGGCTTATGGAAAAGTAACAGTGGCGGCATAAAATGGAATCCTATTTTTGATGACCAACCTACGGCTTCTATCGGGGCAGTTGCGATTCAGCAATCAAATCCGTCTGTCGTTTGGGTAGGAACAGGAGAAGGAAACCCTAGAAACAGTTTAAATGGCGGGTATGGAGTATACAAATCGCTCAATGGAGGAAAAACCTGGCAATCGATGGGGTTGGAAAAAACTCGACATATCCACCGAATTGTTATCGACCCTACCGATCCAAATACAATTTATGTGGGTGCAATAGGTTCGCCGTGGGGTGAACATCCGGAACGCGGCGTTTTTAAAACCACTGATGGCGGAAAAACTTGGAATAAAATATTATTTGTAAACAACAAAACTGGGGTTGCCGATATGGTGATGGACCCCACCAATCCCAATAAGTTAATGGTCGCTATGTGGGAACATAAACGGGAGCCTTGGTTTTTCACATCTGGTGGTGAAGGTTCTGGATTGTACGTAACCTACGATGGAGGCGAAACTTGGGAAGAACGTACTGATAAAGACGGCTTACCAAAAGGCGATTTAGGAAGGATTGGGATTGCTATCGCTCCCAACAAACCCAATATTGTATATGCCTTAGTAGAGTCGAAAAAAAATGCGTTATACAAAAGTGAAGACGGTGGTTTTACCTGGAAGATGATTAATAACGATATGAGTGAAATAGGAAATCGTCCTTTTTACTATGCTGAAATTTACGTGGACCCAGAAAATGAAAACCGGGTTTTTTCAGTCTTTACTTATGTGAATGTTTCAGAAGACGGTGGAAAAAGCTTCGATCAATTAATGGGCGCCTATGGGGTGGATAATGGCGTGCACCCCGATCATCATGCATGGTGGATTCACCCAAAAGACGGGAGTTTTATGATGGATGGAAACGACGGCGGACTCAATATTACACACGACGGCGGTGAAAGTTGGCGTTTTATAGGAAACCTTCCTGTTGCCCAGTTTTATCATATCGCTGTTGACAATGAATTTCCCTACAATGTATATGGCGGCATGCAGGATAACGGTAGCTGGCGAGGACCTGCTTATGTTTGGAAAGACCAAGGAATACGAAATAGTTATTGGCAAGAAATCAGTTTTGGGGATGGGTTTGATGTAGTTCCCGATCCAGATGATAGTCAATATGGCTGGACAATGAGCCAACAAGGATATGTAAGTCGGTATGATCATATTACCGGAAACAACTATACCGTAAAACCTACGCATCCAGATCCTGATATGCATTTGCGTTTTAATTGGAACAGTGCCATAAATATTGACCCATTTGATTCGAACACCCTGTACTTCGGAAGTCAGTTTGTGCACAAAAGCACCGATAAAGGGCTTACTTGGGAAGTAATTTCACCAGACCTTACCACAAACGATCCTGAAAAACAAAAGCAAGGAGAAAGCGGCGGACTTACTTTAGATGCCACTGGAGCTGAAAATTACACCACAATTTTAGTAATTGAACCTTCCCCCGTTGAACAAAATATGCTTTGGGCAGGAACTGATGATGGACGCGTACATTATACCCTAAACGGAGGACAAAATTGGACAGATGTATCAAATAACATTCCCGACTTACCCAAAGGAAGTTGGATTGTACAAATAAAAGCTTCCAATAAAAATAAAGGCGAAGCATTATTAGTAGCTAATGATTATAGACGGTTTAATTACACACCCTACGCATATAGAACCACTAACTACGGAAAAACCTGGAACCGAATCGTTGACAAAGACGATGTTATAAGTTACACGTTAAGCATTGTAGAAGATCCCAAAGAAAAGAATTTATTGTTTTTGGGTACTGATGATGGATTGTATGTTTCAATCGATGCCGGAAGCAATTGGCAAAAATGGACCAACGGTTTCCCTACGGTTTCAGTAAAAGACTTGGTGATTCATCCAAGGGAAAACGATCTGGTAATTGGAACCTTCGGAAGAGCCGCTTGGGTATTGGATGATATTCGTCCGTTGCGTGAGATCGCAAAAAATAATTCAGTATTAAATCAAAACAGTAAGCTTTTCGAAGCTCCAACTGCTTACGAAGCTTCATATCAACAACCTACTGGTAGCCGTTTTGGAGCCGATGCCACATACCAAGGTGAAAACAGAGCGTCGGGAGCACGATTTAGGTATTATTTTAAAAAGGATGAAAGTGAAGTAACTGCGGAAGAAAAGGATGAAGAAGATTCTGAAATAGATTCCCAAGAAAAGGATGATGTAGACGAAACTGCTTCCGAAGAAAAAATGGATGGCAAACATAAAGACAGCTTATACTTAAGAATTTATGATGGTTCTCGTTTAATTAGAACTTTAAAACGAAAAAAACCAGACAGCACGGGTATTTATACCTGGCGATGGCGTATGAATGAAGCTGGGGTGGACCGACCTTCCCGTTCCATAAGAAAACGAAAAAATGAGCCTAGTGGAACTTCCGTAAAACCTGGAACATACAGAGCGGAGCTTTCTTATAACGATGAAACCTCAACTAGTTCAATAACCGTAAAAAGTGATCCACGGCTTACTATTTCAGAAAAAGCTATTAATGAAGCTTACACCGCTTCAAAAGAAATAGAAAAAATGACCCAAACCGCTGCCGATGCTGTAAAACAGCTGGTAGAAAGTAAAAATGCGGCGGAAGATTTCAGAAAAAAGCTGAAAGAAAATGCTTCAGAAAATGAAAAATACAAAGACCAAATTAAAGCCAGTAAAGCGATTGTAAAGAAAATAGACTCAGTTATAGCAATTTATTTAGGCAAAGAAGACGATAGACAAGGTATTGTGCGCAGTACTAAACCAAATGTGATGCAACGCATCGGTCAAGCAAGTTATTACAGTGGTAGCCGTCCCAATGGTTTAACAGCCACCGAAAACCGATTAATGCAGCAAGCCAAAAATGCCTTAACAGAAGCGCTACAAGCCACCAACAATTTCTTTACGACCGAATGGCCGGAATATAAAACTGAAATGGAACGCATTGACCTGTCCTCATTTAAGAAAACGGAAGTATTTAAAGTAGAATAAATCAATGTTTGAGTGTTCTAAAATACAATTAACTAGTAAACAACCAATATTATGAAAAAACTCTTAGTAATCAGTCTCGGTTTGCTTCTATTCTATTCCTGTAAGGAAGAAAAAAAAGAAGAAACCGCACAAGCGGAAGACTTTAAACAGTATTCCATTGAACAATTTATGGACAACGAGAATGCCTATGCCAATGGGTATTCGCCAGACAAGTCCACGGTATTAATGACCAGTAACCGATCTGGTATCTACAACATGTACACGGTTCCCGCAACCGGAGGCGAAATGACGCCCATTACACAATCGGATAGTGCTTCGGTATATGGTATTTCGTATTTTCCGGAAGATGACCGTATTCTTTTTAGAATGGATGGAAACGGTGATGAGATTTTCAAAATTTATATGAAAGACAGCACCGGCACTAAAGCCTTAACACCCACTGAAAAAGTTCGTGCTTTATTTAGAGGTTGGGCAAAAGATGGAAAAAGCTTTTTCTACGGAAGCAATGAGCGCGATTCCAAATTTATGGATCATTATGAAATGGACATAGAAACCTTTACACCCAAAGTGATCTATAAAAATGAAGACGGAATGGAATTTGGCGGAATGAGCGAAGACCGAAAATACATCGCCTTAGGAAAAGCCATCAACACCAATGATAGTGATTTGTATATTCTGAATACCGAAACAGGCAAAAAAACGAAAATAAATGATTCTTTAAGTGGAAATTCGCCTCAAGATTTTTCACCAGACGGGAAGTCGCTTTATTATACCACCGATGCCGATGGCGAGTACAGTGTCCTTATGAAATACGACATTGCTGAAGGTACTTCAGAAAAGGTTGCCGAACGCGATTGGGACATAACTGGCTTCTATTTTACACACAATGGCACCTACCAACTTCTATTTACCAACGAAGATGCCGAAACCAAAATGGAAGTGAAAGAAGTTGCAACTGGCAACGTAGTCGATTTTCCTGAAATTGAAGGGCAAAGTATTACAGGAGCCGATTTTTCAAGAGATGAAACGATGGTTTTACTTAGAGCTGGAGGATCGAACACGCCCACAAATTCGTATTCTTATAATTTAAAAACCAAAAAATTAAATCAACTAACCGACGTATTAAACGATGAAATCGATGCAGAGGATTTGGTTTCTGCTGAAGTGGTTCGTTTTAAATCGTTTGATGGATTGGAAATACCAGCCATCTATTATCAGCCCAAGCAAGCTACCGCAGAAAATAAAGTACCGGCATTGGTTTGGGTACACGGTGGACCAGGCGGACAATCACGACAAGGTTTTAATTCCACCATTCAATATTTGGTAAATCACGGGTACGCTGTTTTAGCAGTAAACAATCGTGGAAGTAGTGGGTACGGAAAGTCTTTTTACAAAATGGATGACCAAAACCACGGCGATAAAGATCTAAAAGACTGTATTGCCGGGAAAGATTGGCTAGCTGAGCAAACCGTGATAGATGGTGAAAAAATAGGAATTATCGGTGGTTCGTACGGTGGTTATATGACGATGGCAGCTTTAACGTATGCCCCAGAAGAATTTGATGTAGGTGTTAACATATTTGGAGTTACTAACTGGTTACGCACCCTTAAAAGTATTCCGCCGTGGTGGGAATCGTTTAAAGAAGCGCTTTATACCGAAATGGGCGATCCCAACACAGCCGATTCGGTTCGATTGCGTAAAATTTCGCCGCTCTTCCATACTGATAAGGTGACAAAACCACTTATGGTACTACAAGGAGCGCAAGATCCTCGTGTATTACAAGTGGAAAGTGACGAAATTGTAGCTGGAGTAAAAAAGAACGGCGTTCCTGTAGAGTACGTTCTTTTTGAAGACGAAGGTCACGGTTTTGTTAAAAAGGAAAACCAAATTGAGGCATATGGAAAAGTTAAAGACTTTCTTGATAAATATCTTAAAGGTGAAGGCCAACAAGGTATGGATACCGGAATGTAGTTAAATAATTTCAATTTTAAAGTAATTAATAGTATACTGGTAGTGCAATTCTAAAAAGGATTTTGCTACCAGTATTACTTTTCAAAAAAAAAGATTCGCATGTTTAAAAAGTTTATTTCAATTTCAATTATTTTTTTATCGATTACTTCTACAATAGCACAAACTACTGCAGAAGACAAATTAGGAAGTTGGTATATTTTAGCCACCAACAGTAAAGTTTCAGAAAATTTAAGTATTCAAGCACAGACTCAATTTAGATTTTATGAGTTTGCAAGTGAGTTGCAACAATTTAAAATAAGAACAGGTGCAAAATACCGTATTATGGAAGGCCTTTCTGTAGGAGTTGGATATGCCTATTTCAGAAATGATTTTTCATATTTATCGGAAACACCACCTTCGTTTGATGAACATAGAATTGTTGAAGATGTTTATTTAGATCATAATGTAGGTAATGTTAACGTTGATCATCGTGCAAGATTTGAAAATAGATTTATTGTTCGGGATCAGGATACAGATACTAGGCACTGGTTTAGATATATGGTTAAATTAAGTTATCCTTTTCTTGATAGATGGACTGCAGATGTATATAATGAAGTTTGGCTAAACGTAGGCGACGAACCTACCTTTGCCCAGAACTGGTTAGGATTTGGTGTAGGATACAAGTTTAATGACCTTATTAAATCGAGAGTTGGTTACCAGAGAATACATCTAGATGGACCAGATTTTGATAGAATTTTGATAGGAATCACATTTACACCCGACTTTACTAAACAAACCAGCACACCATGAATATAGAAAAGGTATCCTTTCAAAATAAAGAAGGCCAAGAATTAGTAGGCCGATTAGAACTTCCTGCAAATCAGCATCCGCATAATTTTGCTCTTTTTGCACATTGCTTTACGTGCACAAAAAATTTATCTGCTGTTCGAAATATTAGTCGATCTCTTACCGCCGCTGGTTTTGGCGTGCTTCGGTTTGATTTTACAGGATTAGGCGAAAGTGAAGGCGATTTTGAGGATACCAACTTTTCAGGTAATGTGCAAGATTTAGTTGCTGCAACAGATTACCTTTCAGAAAACCATAAAGCCCCTTCCCTACTCGTAGGTCATTCTTTGGGAGGTGCCGCCGTAATTTTTGCAGCAGCGGAGCTGGATTCCGTACAAGCAGTAGCTACTATTGCGGCACCTAGCAATCCCGTTCATGTAAAACATCTGTTGAAAAGCAATGTGGAAACGATTGAAAAAGAAGGCGTGGCCGAGGTTGAGTTAAGCGGACGAAGCTTTACCTGTCTCTTATACACATCTGACGCTGCCGACGACCCC
>CAJXPE010000051.1 GCA_913057965.1 uncultured Marixanthomonas sp.
TACACGTAAGGAGTCGTCGGCAGCGTCAGATGTGTATAAGAGACAGGGCAACAACTTATCAAAGTTGAAGTATTCCGAAGCATATTTTTCATACTTTCCTAACATGTCGTTATGAAAAGCACGGGAGGTTAGCGTTAATGTTTTAGCCTGTGCATCCATCGCTCCTACAATCTTAGGATGACAATGCCCTTGATTTACTGCACTATACGCAGAAAGGAAGTCGTAGTATTTTTTTCCTTCTACATCCCAAACATACACGCCTTCCCCTTTGTTTAATACAACTGGTAACGGGTGATAGTTGTGGGCTCCATACTTGTTTTCAAGATCGATTGCTTCTTGTGAAGCTGTATTTTCTAAAACTGCCATTTTTTTTAAAATTTATCGTGTAACTACATTGATTCCTGCTTTGCGGAGAGAAATCATCCATAAAGTTGCAAGTTACTAAATATTCTATGTTTTTTGAAGCTTCAAGTTGTTATAAAAAAGTTATAAATAGTACTTTTGCGCTCTATGGCAAGACGCAATAAACGCAAAGTATTTGAAGACCTTGAAGTAATCGATGCCGGCGCAAAAGGCAAAGCAGTGGCAAAGGCACCCGACGGACGGGTTATTTTTATAAACAACGCCATTCCAGGCGATGTAGCAACAATCGAAACCTATAAAAAACGCAAGTCGTATTATGAAGGCAATGCGGTTGCTTTTTCTACGTATTCCGATAAACGCGTAGAACCAGTTTGCCAACATTTTGACACGTGTGGTGGATGTAAATGGCAAAATATGGGGTATGAGCACCAATTGTATTTTAAACAGAAAGAAGTAATCAATAATTTGCAACGGATAGGTAAGATTGAACTTCCAGAAATTACCCCTATTCTAGGCTCTGAAGACATTTATTTCTACCGAAATAAAATGGAGTTCTCTTTTAGCGATAGCAAATGGCTTACAACAGAACAGATAGAAAGCGGTGAAGTAATTGAAAACCGAAATGCGCTAGGCTTTCATAAACCCGGAATGTGGGATAAGATTATCGATATAAAAAAATGTCACCTGCAACGTGACCCTAGCAATGCCATCCGAAATTTCGTAAAAGAAAAATCGCAAGAATTAAACTTGTCTTTTTTCAACCCAAGAAATCAGGAAGGTTTTTTACGTACACTCATGCTTCGTACAACTTCAACGGGTGATGTTATGGTGTTGGTTCAGTTTTATTTTGATGATAAAACTGACCGTGAAACTTTATTAGATGCCATTGTTGCCGAATTTCCAGAAATCACATCCCTTCAGTACGTGGTTAATTCCAAAGGAAATGATACTATTTACGATCAAGACGTTATCTGTTATCACGGAAAAGACCATATTACCGAAGAAATGGAAGGACTTCAGTTTAAAATAAATGCAAAGTCTTTTTACCAAACCAACTCGGAGCAAGCCTACGAACTGTACAAAATAACGCGAAACTTCGCCGATTTAAAAGGCGACGAATTGGTATACGATTTATATACAGGGACCGGAACTATTGCCCAATTTGTTGCAAAAAAGGCCGGAAAAGTTATTGGTGTAGAATCCGTTCCCGAAGCGATTGATGCAGCTAAAGAAAATGCACAATTAAACAAGATTGAAAACGTTGAATTCTACGTGGGCGATATGAAAAAGGTGTTCAATGAAGATTTTATCAACACCCATGGAAAACCAGACGTCGTGATTACCGATCCGCCACGAGATGGCATGCATACCGATGTGGTGATGCAGCTTTTAACGTTATCCCCATATAAGATTATATATGTAAGCTGCAACAGCGCTACTCAAGCTAGGGATTTGGCTTTGTTGGACGAAAGGTATAAAGTGACTAAAGTACAACCGGTTGATATGTTCCCACAAACGCATCACGTAGAAAATGTTGTACTTTTGGAAAAACGCTAACTGTCTTCGGAATAATCTCGTAAAATGACTATGATAAAAAAACTCAGCTTTGTTTTCTTAATACTTTTCGCCATAAATGGTTGTACGCGTGATGACATTTGTGCCGAAACGACCCAAACCACGCCGCTACTTATTGTAGTTTTTAAAAATGCAGCCATTCCTTCGGAAGCGAAAGAAGCAGTCGGATTAACAATTGAAACTACTTTTGAAAACAGTCAAATAGTGCTTGATAACGAAACAACCGACTCCATTGCCATTCCATTAAACGCAGGAGCCGATCTAACCCAATACCGCTTTACTATAAACTCAGACAGTATACCAAGCTTTCCAAACACTGATATAGTAGCGTTTAACTATGACAGAGAAGATATCTATGTAAACCGCGCCTGTTCTTTTAAGACCATTTATAATAATTTACAAGCCAATTTTGAAGATGAAGGAACTGGTAATTGGATTTTTCAAATTGACGTAACCGCATTAAACAACACAGTAGAAGATGAAAACGACACACATATTACTATTTTGCATTAGTATTTTTTGTGCGTCGGTTTCCACTATGGCGCAAGAAGAGAACACTATACCAACAGATACGACTGCTATCGATACCACTGCCAAAGTAAATAATAAATACGGCATTCGATTAGGAGCAGATTTATCAAAATTTGCCCGTACTGCTTTTGAAAAGGGATATTCTGGATTTGAAGTAATGGGAGATTTTCGTGTCACCGATAAATTTTATGCAGCTGCTGAAATTGGTAACGAAAAAAAAGAGCGTTTTGAAGAAAATTTAAACTCCATTACTTCTGGAAGTTACGCCAAATTAGGTTTTGATTACAATGCCTATAACAACTGGTTGGGTATGGAAAACGCTATTTTCGTTGGGCTACGGTATGGTTTTTCTACTTTTAAACAAGAATTACTCGCCTATCAGGTATATACCACAAATCAAGCTTTTCCACAAACCTTTAAAGAAGCTCCTATGGAGTATAAAGGATTGACAGCCCATTGGGCGGAATTAATAGTGGGAATAAAAACTGAAATTCTAAACAACTTATATTTATCGCTTAATCTTCAGTTAAAGCGTAAAATTGGAGAAGATGAACCTGAAAATTTTGCAAATCTATACATTCCCGGTTTCAATAGAACCTATGATTTTAGTGAGTTTGGTGTAGGCTATGGATATACACTTTCGTATTTGATTCCTATTTTTAAGAAATAGTAGAAAGATATTAGCTATAAGAAACTAAACATAAACGAACGATCATCTTAGCTCGTGTATTAACACATCTTAATTCCTTAATATTAATACCGCCAACGTCTTTCTTCGTTGAGCTTTTCTTCTTTTTCAAGTTCTTCTGTAGGAATTACTTTTAAAAAAGAAGGATGTTGCTCAATAGCATACTCCAATTTTTCAACAATATCTTGAACAGAATCGTTTTCGTAATCAATATCGAGTGGCTTTTTAACTTCCATAGATTGAAGAATCCCACGCTTTTTTATTCGAATTCCTCTTTTATCAAACGAACGTCTAAACCCATCAATTACAATAGGAACAACAATAGGCTTATTCTTTTTAATAATATGTGCCGTACCACGTCTAATCGGTTTCCAAGGTTTTGTGGTTCCTTGCGGAAATGTAATTACCCAACCATCATCCAACGCTTTGGTAATATTACTTACATCACTCATTTTCACCTGTCTATTTACCTCTGCCCCTTTTGCTCGCCAGGTACGTTCAATACTTACAGAACCAGCATAGGCTAATATTTTAGGCAACAAACCAGATTGCATGGTTTCTTTCGCAGCTACAAAGTAAATATTCAGTTTAGGATTCCAAAGGTAGCCTATATTCTTTATAGTGTCGCCACGACCGCTCAAACTAGCGTTAAACACGTGAAACATAGCAACTACATCTGCAAAATAGGTTTGGTGATTTGAAACAAAAAGCACATTGGTATCAGGCAAGTCTTTTATAATCTCGCTACCTTCAATCTGCAAGGTATTAAACCCTTTAAATCGCCTATGTGTTGCCGCACCCAAAATACGGATGAGCCATTTTTTTAAGAATAATATATGTCCGAAAGGATTTTTTTTAAAAAGTCCCATAGAAAGTTTACAAATTAATAGTACCCAGAAAATTGGGCAGAACAACAAAGATACTAAATTTAACGGCTTATAAGGTCTCTTTTAGCAGTTCACGTACTTCGCTCAACATCATCGCTGTAGCCCCCCAAACCACATGATCGTTTAATAAAAATGCAGGTACGTCAATATCAGTTGCATACGATGTTGTTATTTTTTTAGTTACAAGTGTGCTATCATCCATAAAAAGAGATAAAGGCACTTCAATTAATGCCTCTACTTCATCATCCTGCGGAATAAACTGAGGCGTAGTAGTTGTAATACCAATAAATGGCTGCACAAAAAAGTTGCTGGGCGGAATATAAATTTCAGTTAATTGTTTTAACACCGAAATTACATTTCGAGAAACGCCAACTTCCTCCTCTGTTTCGCGTAGAGCTGTTTCCTTGAGCGATTCGTCTTCGGGCTCTAACTTGCCACCCGGAAATCCAACTTGAGCAGAATGAACACCTTTGTAGGTTTTTCTTAAGATTAAAATTAAATAGGTTTCATTGGTTTCGGAAGGATAAAATAAAGCCAAAACACCCGCTTTTCGAGCGGTTTTTTTTAATCTAGCTTGTTCTTTTAATTCTTTTAGGCGTTCAACAGGTGCCATTTTAAATTGGATTGCTTCGCCTGGAAGCTCCATTTTTCTTACTTTTACAATCCTTTTTTCAAATTCTGAAAAATCCATTTATGAAATACCTACATTACATTTTAGTACTAACAATTTTAGTCTTAACAAGCTGTGAAGATAAGAAAAACGCTTCCGAAGTAAAAACAGAAAATGCTTCGGAACGTAAAACAGTTTCAGAAAAAAGCACAACTACCGAAAAAGATACCATAACCACTGATACTTCTAAAATTAAAGAGAAAGAAGACGTTATCGGTGCTGGGTATTCAAAAATCACCCAGAAAAATGTGGTTGACTTTTTAACAAAATACGGTAATGAAAACCCGGAAACTAAAGTTGAAATTTCTACTCGAGTAGGCACTATTGTTATCGATCTATATGATGATACTCCGCTGCACCGTGCTAATTTTATCTATTTGGTGAAACAAGGATATTTTAATGAAACATTTTTTCATCGTATTGTTCCTAATTTTATTATTCAAGGTGGTAATAGTGACTTGCCTTCAACCAACGAAAAACGATTTAAATTAGGTGATGATTATCTAATACCTGCTGAAATTAACGGTCGAAATCATTTCTACGGCTCTGTAAGTGGCGCTAAGGAGTATCGTGAAAACCCAGATAAAAAATCAGCTCCGTTTGAATTTTTTATTTTTTTAGGTCCTGAAACTTCAACCAGTCATTTAAACGGTAATTATACCGTCTTTGGTCGAGTAACGCAAGGAATGGACGTGGTCGAAAAAATAGCAGCGTTACCTTCAGACGAAGGCGAATGGCCATTACAGAATGTGTATATTGAGGCGAAGGTATTATAACCGAATGTTCTCTTCTTCTTTATAAATAGTAGGAAATGTCAAATTAAAAGTAACAGCCAATAAGCGAATTACAATTACGATAGCACCTGAAATTACGACTACCCAATCTACCACCAAAGGTGTTTTTAATAATAAAAAATAGGCAATCCCACCTAATATACAGGCTGTTGCATATATCTCTTTTCTGAAGATAATTGGGATTTCATTACACAAAATATCGCGAAGCACCCCACCAAAACAAGCAGACATAGTACCCAAAGCGACACAAATTAATGGTGGTAGTCCCACCGAAATTCCTTTTTCAACCCCAATAACGGTATAAAGAGCAATCCCAATTGTATCAAACAAAAAAAGGGATCGGCGAACGTAACTTAATTTTTTACGAAGAATAACCGCAACAACTGCTGAACCTATAATAACATACAAATATGTTAAATTACGCATCCACGCAATGTTGGCGTCAATTAAAACATCGCGAAGCGTACCACCACCCACAGCTGTCACAAAGCCAATAATAAGAATTCCAAAAGGGTCCAACTTTTTTCGCATAGCTGTTAACACTCCCGAAATGGTAAAAGCGACCGTACCTAAAATATCAATTATAAATGTGAGTGTCATAGTTGCTGGGTGTAAAAGTTATAATCTTTTATTACAGTATCAATAAAGGTAAGCGGTGTTGTTTCATATTGAACTTCCATCACTTTCGAAATTCGGTTTGAAAGTTTTAAAATAACATTGTGGCTCCCACTGTATTTAGCTTGCTGAAACATGTTTTTAATAGTTTGCATTTCAGCATCGGTAAAGATAGTTACTTGCGGGTACACTGGATTGTAATTGTCGGGTAAATCGGTCAATACGGTTTGCGAGAAAGAAATAGTTTTCTTTTCTGAAATCACAGTTGTGCCTGCAGCCAAATCACCCAAGCGTTGACCCCTGCCATTAAACAAAATAACTACCAAGGCCACAGCACCACTTAAAATTGTAATATCAATCAATCGTAATAACCAGCGCATAAGATAGTTAGAAAAAGCAGGTTTAGAACCGTCAATTTTCACTACGCGTATTTTCATCACCGCTTTTCCAGGGCTTTGTCCGTTCCAGAACTGTTCCCATAATAAATGATATAATAGTATAGGAAGCCCGATAGTCATCGAAATTAAAATAGAGTCTGAAGTGAAAGTCAATGAAGTAAAAACTATAGAAATAAGAACAATATAAATAAACAGGATAACCGAATCGATCAAAAATGCCAATATGCGATCGCCCACCCCGGCTACATTCTGCACAATATTTACATTTTGCGCTGTTTCTATTTGAAATTTATCCATGAAAACTGTTTCTTTGAAAGAAAATACACAACCCCATGCGCGAGGCCGCATTTGCGAAGCAAAATAAAGACAAATGGTTAAAATTTGAAAGCGTTCTTCGGAATAATATTCAAATTAATCCTGACGAGCTAAGTGCTTTATACGTGGAAGTTACCGATCACCTTAGTTACGCACAGACATTCTACCCCAATAGCAATACGGCGCAGTACCTCAATAACCTATCGGTATTGGCGCATCAAAAAATATATAAAACCAAACGAGAGTCGCGAAAACGCTTTATTACGTTCTATACAAAAGAGTTTCCGTTGTTTTTCTCGCAGTACCATAAACAGTTGTTAATTGCCTTCATCACTTTTTCACTATTTGCAGTCGTCGGGGCCTATTCAGCAGCAACCGATTCAAACTTTGTACGGCTTATCCTCGGTAACGGATATGTAAACATGACTCTAGAAAACATTGAAAACGGTGATCCCATGGCTGTTTACAAGGAAATGGAATCTACGGACATGTTTCTGGGTATTACTATCAATAATATTCGCGTAGCGCTATTTGCTTTCTCTCTTGGTATTTTTTTAAGCCTTGGCACCTTATTTATCGTAATGCGAAACGCTGTTATGTTAGGTTCATTTCAATACTTTTTTTACGATCAAGGACTGCTTTGGGAATCAGCCCGCACCATCTGGATTCACGGTACCATTGAAATATCGGTAATCATCATTGCGGCTTGTGCTGGCTTGGTCATGGGAAATAGTATTTTGTTTCCTGGCACTTATACCCGACTGCAATCCTTTGTAAGAGGGGCTAAAGATGGATTAAAAATATTAATCAGCACCATTCCGTTTTTTATCATTGCTGGCTTTTTGGAAGGCTTTGTAACCCGACATACCGAAATGCCTGATTGGCTTGCCATTTTAATTATTGGCGGATCGCTAAGCCTCATTATTTTCTATTACGTTATTTACCCCATTAAATTAAAACGAAAACATGAACAACAACTACGTGAACTTTAAAAAACAGCGCGAGCTGGGAAGCATATTGACCGACACCTTTAAATTTGTTCGTCTGGAAGGAAAATCCTTATTAGGATTGATTTTAAAAATAGCCGGTCCTGCCCTACTCATTGTTTTGCTTGCCTATATCTATTATATGCAAGTAACGATGGGCAGTTTTGATTTACTGGCTGTTGGGGCATCTACCGAGATATTTGGTTTGGATATTGTTCTTGCGTTTTTTTTAATGCTTATTTCTGGAGTAGCATTTTACGCTCTAATGTACGGTACGGTTTTACAATACATAAAATCTTATATAAAAAATGATGGAAAAGCTATTAAAGAAGAAGTAACCGCTGGTGTTCGTCAAAGTTTTTGGAGTCTATTATTAATCAGCTTTTTAGTGGGATTGATTAGCGGAGTTGGTTTTATATTCTGTGTAATACCTGGTATCTACTTTGGCACCGTATTGGCCACAACCTACGCTATACACGTTTTTGAAAACCGAGACACAACCGATTCCATTAGCTATAGTTTTCAGCTTATTAAAGGTGAATGGTGGATCACGTTTGCAACCTATCTTGTTATTTTTATTCTGTATTACATCATCACCATTATTTTTAGTCTACCGAGCATCATTTATTCGTTTATAAACATCTTTACCGTAAGTCAGGAAGCCACTGCCAATCCAGCCGATATGTTCGATTGGATATATGTTGCCCTCAACGTATTAGGGATGATTGGCCAATATCTGTTATATGCCTTAATTATCATCAGCACCGCTTTGGTTTATTTTAACCTAAATGAACGTAAAAATTTCACTGGAGCTATGGAAACCATTGAAACCTTAGGTAAACGCGACGATTTGAATGCATAAACTTATTTTTATATTCTTCTTTCTTTTCTGTTTTGCTGAAGCAATTCCGCAGGACAGTACAACTGTGGAAAAACATGAAATTGTACGCTATGATACCGATAGTCGTATTTCCCCACTACAAGTTGATGAAGAGACAATCGAAGGATATAAAAACGATCCCGCTTTTGATTATTCTGAAAAAGACGCCGAAGAAAACTGGTGGCAGCAATTTAAAAACTGGCTGGGCAACCTTTGGAGCAGCTTTTGGAATTGGCTTTTAGGTGACCTGCAATACAATGGATTCTTTGCTTTTTTACTGAAAGTGCTTCCGTATCTCATTATTGGAGGGATCGTAGCGTTTATTGTTTGGCTGTTCTTTAAACTGAATCCAGGTGCTAATTTCTTCAAAAGCAAAGAAAAACCAGACGTATTTTTTTCCGAAGAAGAAGAAATCATTCGTTCTAAAAACATTCGGAAACTTATTGAAAAAGCATTGCAGAACAAGAATTACCGCTTGGCAGTGCGGTATTATTATTTATTGATTTTGAAAAAATTGACCGATGCCGAATTAATTGATTATGAATTCGACAAAACAAACACCGATTATATTGCTGAAATAACTTCAGATAGAGTTATCCTACCGTTTAAAAAAGCAACCAATCTATACGATTATATTTGGTATGGAAACTTTACCGTAACTGAAACTGATTACCAAAAAGCACAGCGAACCTTCCAGGAATTGGAACAACAAATACCAAACCCCCATGACTAAGCTGCAAAAAACATTTTTGGGTGTGTTCCTGCTGTTGCTGGCCGGAATGGTGTATATGGAGGCTACCAAACCCCCACCAGTAAGTTGGTTCCCCAGTTATAACAACCAAGATGAAATCCCACTTGGCACAGTGGTTTTATATGATATACTGGATCAGAATTTCAAAGAAAAGCTTACCGAAATAGACCGTCCGCCTTATGAAGTTTTACGAGACACTACTTTACAAGGCACATACCTCTTTTTAAACAATTCCATTGGTTTTGATCAGGCCGAGCTAGACAAATTATATCAATGGGCCGAAGAAGGGAACACTGTTTTTATTAGTGCAAATTCCATGGGAGCTAAGCTTTTGGATACCTTGCAAGTAGAAACAAAAACCAATTACTTGCTCAAGAACATCCAAACCGAGCCGCTTGTAAATCTTACTAACAAACAATTTGACGCCGCAAAACCGTATCACATTAAACGGAACTTCAACATTAAAACTTTTAGTAAAATCGATACGCTCAATCAAACGGTTTTAGGTTTTTCTGAAGCATTTAATGACCAAACATCCATACAGGATTCTTTGCCTAATTTTATTAAAGCCCCGGTTGGAAAAGGTGCCTTTTACTTGCACTTACAACCAGAAACGTTTTCCAATTATTTCCTATTGACCGAAAATTTTGCCACCTACACAAAAAATGCGCTGTCCTACCTTCCTAAAGACAAACAACTTTTTTGGGACAAGGAATACAAAACCGGAAAACACATCAACGTTTCACCACTGCACATTTTGTTGGGTAACAAATACCTGAAATGGGCTTATTATTTTGTACTTATTGGGGTATTATTATTTGTTCTATTTGAAGGAAAACGCAAGCAGCGAAGCATTCCAATTGTTCAACCGCCCAAAAATAGAACCTACGAATATACTCGGACCATTTCGGGAATGTACTTGGACAAAAAGGACTATCACAGTGTGGCAAAAAAACAAATTGCTCTCTTTTTTGAATACATTCGTATCCAGCTAAGAACACCAACCGAACAACAAAACAGTCGCTTTTTTACTGCCGTTGCCGGTAAAACGGGAAACACAATTGAAGACACCAAAAAACTGTTTACTTTTATCGATAAAGTGAACAACCAGCACACCACCAGCAGCGAAGAATTACAAAAATTATATAAAGAAATACAAGCATTTAAAACGAAAGCAGATGGAAAACCCTGAGAATAATAACGACGAACTTCATTTTAATAATAGAATTCCGTTACAGGAACTTCAAGAAGCCGTTGAAAGCATAAAGAAACAACTTGGTAAAATTATAATTGGCCAACAAGATTTTGTGGAATTGCTAATAGTAAGTTTATTGGCCAACGGCCACGTGCTAATTGAAGGCGTACCCGGAATTGCCAAAACCATCACCGCAAAACTGTTTGCCAAGACGTTGAAAACCGATTTTAGCCGTATCCAGTTTACGCCAGACCTAATGCCAAGTGATGTCTTGGGTACTTCGGTTTTAAATATGAAATCTTCAGAATTTGAATTCAAAAAAGGTCCGGTTTTTTCAAATATTATATTGATTGACGAGATAAACCGAGCACCGGCCAAAACCCAAGCGGCTTTGTTTGAAGTAATGGAAGAACGACAAATAACAATGGACGGCACCCGTTATGTAATGGATTACCCTTTTATGGTGCTTGCTACCCAAAACCCAATAGAACAAGAAGGAACCTATGCCCTACCCGAAGCCCAGCTGGATCGGTTTCTTTTCAAAATAAAAGTGGATTACCCAAATCTTGAAGATGAAGTAACTATTTTAAAATCGCATCACGACCGAAAGCTAGCCGTACCCCAAGATCAAATAGAAGGCGTGTTAACCCCAGAAGCTTTAAAAACCTTTAGAAGTCAGGTGCAAGATATTTTAATTGAAGACAAAATTTTCACCTACATCGCGCAAATTGTCGATAAAACCCGAAACCATCCACATTTGTATCTGGGCGGTTCGCCTCGGGCTTCGTTGGCCATTATGAATGCTTCCAAAGCATTTGCAGCCATCAATGGGCGTGATTTTGTTACCCCAGAAGATGCAAAACGAGCTTTGGCACCTGTGCTTCGCCATAGAGTTATCGTTTCACCAGAACGTGAAATGGAAGGCATGACACCTGAAACCGTGATCGATATGATTGCCCAATCTATAGAAATACCTAGATAACGTGATCAAGTTTATAAAATCCTTGTACCTCACACCACGTTTTTTTTACGTGCTGGCAAGCCTTGCTATGTTGTTTTTAGCATCGTATTGGTTTACGGAACTGTATGGAATAATTTGGATTTTAGTTTTGATCTTTTTAGTCTTCATCTTGTTTGAAATCAGTATGCTTTACAGCAAAAGCGGATTAAAAGGCGAACGAATTTTGCCTGACAAGTTTTCAAATAGTGATGTGAACGATGTGCTAGTTCAACTTAAAAACGACTATACTTTTACTGTTGAAGTAGCTTTGGTAGATGAATTACCTATTCAGTTTCAAAAACGAGATTTTTTCAGAAAAACTACACTGTCCGGAAAAAACAGGAATACCTTACAATACCAAGTGCGTCCAGTAGAACGTGGCGAATACCGCTTCGGAAATTTAAATTGTTATGCAACTTCGGTCATCGGCCTTATAAGACGACGCTATACCTTTAACAATGAACAGATGGTAAAGGTCTATCCATCGTTTATTCAGATGAAAAAATACGACTTTCTGGCCATTGATAACCGCTTACGGCAAATCGGGTTAAAGAAAATACGCCGTATTGGCCACACCATGGAATTTGAGCAAATAAAAGAATATGTGGTGGGAGACGATGTGCGTACCGTAAACTGGAAAGCGACTGCAAAACATGGGCATTTAATGGTGAATCAGTATCAAGACGAAAAAATGCAACCGATCTATTCCATTATTGATACCAGCCGGGTAATGAAAATGCCGTTTAACGAATTGAAACTACTTGATTATGCCATAAACAGTTCGCTAGCTTTCAGTAATATTGCCTTAAAAAAAGGTGATAAAGTGGGTATGGCTGATTTTTCGAATAAATTAGGTGCCTTTTTACCAGCAAATGCCAAGAAAACATATTTAAACACCCTACTGGAAACGCTCTATAATGTAGATACCAATTTTAAAGATTCCGATTTTGGGATTTTACAAGCCTTGGTACGAAGAAAGATCACCCAGCGCAGTTTGTTGTTATTATACACCAATTTTGAGCATATTTCCTCTTTAAAACGGCAACTTCCCTATTTGCAGGCCATTGCAAAAAAGCATGTGTTGGTCGTCATCTTTTTTGAAAACACTGAACTGAAATCGTTGAGTGATACAGACGCTGAAACCATCCCCGAAATTGTGGACCAGACCATTGCGCTGCAGTTTCAGTTTGACAAAAAATTAATGGTGCGCGAACTGGAGCAACGCGGAATACAAACCGTATTGACAGCCCCAGAAGATCTAACCGTCAATACCATCAATAAATATCTGGAAATTAAGGCCAGAGGATTATTGTAACATTTCAGTCATTAAAAAATACAGTTGGGTACTTTGTTTTATGGTAGAACGTAAAACCATTGCATCTTTGTTTCAACAATAGCAATAATCTTTAAAACGATACCTCATGAAAACAATTATCACCTTAACACTTGCCTTAACTACCTTCATTTTAAGCGCTCAAACTGAAACGGATACCATTTCAGAAAATACCAGCATTACCGTAACTGTTCCCGTACAAAGTAAAGATGGAAACGTTATTTTTGGACTCTACGACGAAGCTTCATTTATGAAACAGCCGCTTGTAGGCTTAGAAGGCGAAATTGAAGACGAAAAAGCAACTGTAACCTTTAAGAACATAGCACCCGGTACGTATGCCATCTTGTTGTACCACGATAAAAACGAAAACAAACAAATGGATTTTGAACCCAACGGCATGCCAAAAGAGCCTTATGGCGCTAGCAACAATGTAATGAGTATGGGACCGCCATTATGGAGCGATACTAAATTTGAAGTAACCAACGAACCGATTGAACTTGAGATTAGAATGTAACATTACTACTGTTAATAAAAATTTTAAAGCGCAATGAAGAATACCTTCATTGCGCTTTCTTATATAAGAAAAAACATAAAATAAAAAATTACCATAGATTTTATCAATAACAATCGTACCTTTGTTAGAAAGCAAAAGCGATGACAATAACTCAATTAAAATACGTTTTAGCAGTAGCTGAACACCAAAACTTTACGAAAGCGGCACAAAAGACTTTTGTAACACAGCCTACTTTGAGCATGCAAATACAAAAGCTGGAAGAAGAACTGGATATCTTAATTTTTGATCGTAGCAAAAAACCTATTGAATTAACAGCGGTTGGTCAAAAAATTGTTACCCAAGCTAGAAATATTGTTAATGAATCTGAACGCATGCAAGATGTGGTGGATCAGGAAAAAGGGTTTATTGGTGGCGAGTTTAAATTGGGTATTATCCCGACCATTACCCCTACGCTGTTGCCTATGTTTTTAAAAGCATTTACTAATAAATACCCTAAAGTTCAGCTTAAAATTGAAGAGCTTACTACCCCAGAAATTATTACAAAACTTCAAGATGGTCATATAGATGCGGCTATTGCAGCTACGCCATTACACATAGAGCGAATTAAAGAGCGCCCTCTATATTATGAACCTTTTGTAGGGTACATACCCTCTAATCATCGTCTTTCAAAAAAAGATAAAATTGACAGTGCAGACTTAGAACTGAACGATATACTATTATTAGAAGATGGACATTGTTTCAGGGATGGTGTTATTAATCTTTGTAAGTCGTCAAAATTAAGTGGAAACGAAAAATTCCAATTAGAAAGTGGAAGTTTTGAGACTTTAATCAAGCTTTCCAATGAAGGATTGGGTATGACCCTCCTTCCTTATTTACATACCTTAGATATTTCAGAAAAGCAACAAGAGAATCTTCGCTATTTTAATGAGCCTTCTCCAGCACGGGAAGTAAGTTTAATTTACAATAAAAGTGAGTTAAAGCTTCAAATAATCGAAGCGCTCCATGATATTATTTCAGGAGTTGTAAGAGGGGCAATCGCCTTTCAAGATGTTAAAATTATAGACCCTTTAAAAAAATAAACGCCCAGTAAAAATTACTGGACGTTTAATTTTATGGGTTTAATAAAATTAGACATTGATTTAATTGGGGGTTCTGTTTAATAAGAGTGTCTACCCAGGCTTTTAGTTCCTCAATTTCGTAAGGAAGAAGCCTATCCATCGCCTTTTTCAACTCTTTACAGAACAAATTCACATCAAAACTTACTTTTGCAAGCACGGCTTTGGTGTAATCATACATTGCTCTAGCCATTGTTAAACTAAATTTAAAATAGGTTAAGTAGAAGTGTATCTATAAGCAAAAGTTTTATTTGGTTAGTTCTTTAAATATAACAAAAATATTTCAAATTTATTCTTTTTGTTGATAACTAATAGCTGTTAAAATCGGTTATCACCATCCAGCAAATCGCCTAAACCGCCAAGAATGCTACCTTCCCCTTTATCTTTTCCTCCGCCCTTAGGTGCAGCTGCCCAAACTCGTTTTGCTAAACGACTAAAAGGTAAAGATTGCACATAAACAGTTCCCGGACCAGTTAACGTTGCGAAGAACAAGCCTTCCCCTCCAAAAAAGGTGTTTTTAATACCTCCAACAAATTCTATATCGTAATCTACCGTTTGGTCAAAGCCAATAATACAACCCGTATCAATTTTTAACTTCTCACCTGGTGCTAATTCTTTTATGGCTGTAGTTCCGCCAGCGTGTACAAAAG
>CAJXPE010000052.1 GCA_913057965.1 uncultured Marixanthomonas sp.
CCCACGTTAATTTTCCTTGACGATAGTTAAAATCGTAGGTAAAATTAAGGTTGGCTGCATAATTGGATGTTCCTCCGCCCGTCCACTCGTCGTTAAAGGCTGCTTGGTTAAATATTAAAGAAACGTTACCGGCACGCGTCCAGCCATCTTTTGGTTCTTCATTCTCTTCTTCCTGAGCCATTGATAGAAATGGGGAAATAAATAATACTGCTAAAAATAATCTTTTCATAATAGGTTTGTTTTTTCTACAAATTTAAATGATATGGTTTGTCTTGAAAGAAAGAAAATTCTTAAAATTTAAATTTGTAAAATAAGGGAAGTTGTTGTTGAGGGGTATTACTTTTTCCTTTTGAATAAAGGTACGGAAGAACAGGCCTCGCCATACATCACACTTTTGGCTACTTCCTGAAGGCGTTGAGCAAGTAATACATATGCATTTTCAGGAATTGGTTTATGGGCACATCCTTTTATAATAACTGGCTTGTCTTCATATTCTGAAACATCTAAGGTGTGTAATATTTCAGCAAACAAAATACTTTCGAGCGTTTCTGAACTGCCTACGACTGTTTTTTTAGCATAGGGTGCCAATTGAAGGGATAGAAACATATACGCCCAACCAGGAATAATGGCATCGGTAGCACAATAAAGATTTACAAAACAACCTTCATATTGCGACCAATCGTACTCTTTCACTTCTTTTCTGAAATCTTTTTCACGGAGTACAATACCTTCCAATAACCATTGCGAAATATCAATGGAAACCCTTTTACCTTCTGGATAAAAGTCTTCTAAATTAAAGGTTATAAGCTTGCTGTTCGCAACGCGGTTTATTATTTGTTCTTCCATACATTATTTCTTTTCAATTCGGGGTTTCGGTACAATTTTAATTGTTTTGCAGCGCAAAATAATTAAAATCACTCAACCACCTTTAATTTAGAATGAAGGGAGGTGGTTGAGTGATTTTTGAACAATGTAGCTGTCCCAAAAATCGTATCGAAACTACCGATTCAATACTAACTGAATTTAAAGCATCCCCAATTCCAGTTTCGCTTCTTCGCTCATTAATTCTTGACTCCACGGCGGGTCGAAGGTGATTTCTACTTCAGCGTCTTTTACCATCTTAATGGATTTTACTTTGTCTTCAACTTCTTGTGGCAATGATTCTGCTACCGGACAGTTGGGAGTCGTTAACGTCATCAGGATTTTTACTTCTCGGTCTTCATTTACAAAAACATCGTAAATAAGCCCAAGCTCGTATATATCCACAGGGATTTCAGGGTCATAAATGGTTTTGATCACCTTTAAAATTTTATCGCCTAATTCGGTTGTATCTATTGTTTCAGTTTCAGTACTCATAGTTTTAATTTTTTAATTGTGCTTGATAGGCTACGGCGTAAAGTTTTAATTGTTTTACCATAGAAACCAAACCATTAGCACGGGTAGGGGATAAATGTTCTTTTAACCCAATTTCATCAATAAATTGTGTGTCTGCTTCAATGATATCCTCTGGCTTTTGATTAGAAAATGCCCGGATTAGTATAGCAATGATGCCTTTAGTGATAATAGCATCACTATCAGCAGTAAAAACTACTCTATCATCCTTTATTTCAGCATTAAGCCAAACACGGGATTGACACCCTTTTATTAATTTGTCTTCTGTTTTTAAGTTTTCGTCAATCAATGGAAGCGATTTCCCCAGTTCTATCATATATTCATAACGCTCCATCCAGTCATCGAACATGGAAAACTCGTCAATCAATTCTTTCTGTATTTCTTTAATCGTCATTAATTTTCTTCTTTATCTTTTGTTGCGGTTATCAGTACGCTTTGGTCGCTTTTTGAGTATAAAGTTAACACGTTGTCTTGAATACGGTAACCACCCACTTTGTTCATTGTTTCTAAAAACAGATCTTCAACTTGCATCGCATTTTTTCCACACATTTTTTTGGTGGCTGCCAGTTCTCCAAAAGTGATGGTGTTGACATTTGTCGTGTAATCACCAAAATAGTTATTACAGCCTGCATTTCCGGAAACTCTTCCGCTTAATGCAGCAAAAGTAATAGTAGGCTTATTTGAAGTCATGGAAGTGCCTTCAACATTTGTTACGGTATAATCTCCAGAAAGTTGAACATTTCCAGCAACATCTATAACTCTTTTTGTTTCATCACAACTTGTAAAAACAAGAGCGAATAATACAAGGCTAATAGTGGCAAGTGATTTCATAGGTTTATAGTTTAAGTTAACATTGTTTTTGCTTTTTTTACGGCTGCTACTAATGCATCTACTTCTTCTTTTGTGTTGTAAAAAGCAAAAGAAGCTCGTACGGTCCCCGGAATTTTATAAAACTCCATAATAGGTTGCGCACAATGATGCCCGGTACGAACCGCTATGCCTAATTTATCAACAATAGTACCAATATCATACGGATGAATCCCTTCAATATTAAAGGATATTACAGATGTTTTATCAACACCGGTTCCGTAGATTTTAAGATCTTCTATTGCAGTTAATTGCTCAGTGGCATATTGCAACAATTTATGTTCGTGGGCTTCAATTTCATCAAAACCGATACTGTTAAGATAATCAATTGCAGCACCAAAAGCAATACCTCCTGAAATATTAGGCGTGCCAGCTTCAAATTTATGCGGAAGCCCTGCGTAGGTGGTTTTTTTGAAAGTTACTTCGGCAATCATCTCACCACCACCTTGATACGGAGGAAGTTTGTTAAGCCATTCTTCTTTTCCGTAAAGCATTCCTACCCCTGTAGGACCACACATTTTATGAGCTGATGTCACATAAAAATCAACATCCAACGCTTGTAAATCGGGTTTTATGTGCGAACAAGATTGTGCGCCATCTACTAAAACAGCAGCACCAACTTTGTGTGCCATTTTGATTATTTCAGCAATAGGATTGATGGTTCCCAATGCGTTTGAAATATGATTTACAAATACCAATTTTGTGTTTTCTGAAAGGAGTTTTTCGTATTCTGAAAGTATTAAAACACCCTTTTCATCAATAGGGATTACTTTTAATTCAGCTCCAGTACGTTCACAAAGCATTTGCCAAGGAACAATATTAGAGTGGTGTTCTAAAGCCGAAACAATAATCTCATCGCCTTTTTTTAGAAATTCAGTAAAACCATTTGCAACGAGGTTGATGCCGTGTGTAGTGCCAGCAGTTAAAATAACCTCGTGCGTTTGTTTAATGTTGAAATGTTGCTGAATTTTTTTCCGTGCACCTTCATACGCATCAGTTGCCTCTTGTGATAAAGAGTGTACCCCACGGTGAATATTCGCATTGTAATTTGAATAATAATCGACAATTGAATCAATTACCACTTGTGGTTTTTGAGACGTAGCCGCATTATCTAAATACACTAAAGGCTTCCCATTTACTTCACGCTGAAGAATGGGAAAGTCTTTTCTAATTTCCTGAACGTTAAAGGCCATGGAAAATTTTATTTAAGTAGTGATTATAACTGGAAACCTAAACTAACGCCTATTTTCTTAGCAATCAGTTTGTTAATTCGGTTTTTCAGTTCCGGAATTTTTACGCTTTCAAGTACACTATTAGCAAAAGCATACATTAATAACGCTCTAGCTTCTTTTTTAGCAATACCGCGAGAACGCATATAAAACAATGCATCTTCGTCTAATTGACCAATAGTACACCCGTGAGAACATTTCACATCGTCTGCAAAAATCTCTAACTGTGGCTTGGAGTTTATAGTTGCGCGATCATCTACTAAAATATTGTTGTTCTGTTGAAAGGCATCAATTTTTTGAGCATCCTTATCAACTAACACTTTTCCGTTGAAAACACCTGTCGATTTATCTGCAAAAACACCTTTATAATCTTGATGACTTTCGCAGTTTGGTGCGGTATGATGTACAAGGGTATTATGATCTACGTGTTGCTTGTCTTCAATTATGGTAATACCATTTAAAGTAGAATTACAACGTTCCCCGAATTGATAAAAACTTAAGTTATTACGAGTTAATTTTCCACCAAATGAGAACGTGTGAACGCGACAATTGCTTTCTCGCTGTTGCGAAACGTAAGTACTATCTATTAAAGAAGCAGAAGGATTGTCTGTCTGAATTTTATAGTAATCTACATACGCTCTTTTCTCAGCAAAAATTTCAGTAACACTATTGGTGAAAACTGCATTTTCTGAAAGACTTTGATGACGTTCGATAATTTGTACGTGAGCATTTTCGCCTACCACGACCAAATTACGAGGCTGTAGCATAACCGCTGCTTCATTTCCAGTTGAAAAGTTGATGATTTCTATCGGTTTTTCAACTTCTTTATTTTTTGGAATATGAATATACGCTCCTTCTTTTGCAAACGCAGTATTTAACGAGGTGATGCTGTCTTTTGTGGCAACTTTATCAAAATACGTTTCAATTACGGGTTGGTATTTTGATTTGTTTAAAGCAGAAGAGAGCAAACAAACATCGATAGAATCGTGTGTGGTTTCAGATAAGAATGAACTATACACGCCATCAATAAACACAATTTTATAGGTGTCGATGTCGTGTAGAAAATACTTTTTAACATCCTTAAATTCAATATGTTTTTCCTGTTGCTCCGGAAAGATGCTATAATCGGTTTTTTCAAGTGATTTTAAAGAAGTGTATTTCCAGTCTTCTTCCTTCTTGGAAGGGAAACCTTGTTCTTCAAATACTTTCATGGCTTTGTTACGAAGATCATGAATAGGAGATTCGGGCTCCAGATGATCTTCAAAAGCGATGTATGATGAAACTAATTTATCTTTTAAACTCATATTGTTATAGTTTGAGGTTTCAAGTTTTAAATTACAAGTTAATACCTTGCTTACTTGAACTTATTCCCTTTATATTCTTTCTTGTTTAAATAGGCTATAAAGGCTGAAATTCTTTTACTTAATTGCACATATTTTTCGATGAGGGCAGTCAATTCATTTTCTGAAATATACCCAGAATCAAAAACACGGTACAATTGAGACCTTGTTTCGCCCGCAGATCCTTTTGCAATGGATAAAAACTGTCTAAACTCTAAGTTTCCATCCCGTTCAAACCCTTCTGCAATATTATCCATTACCGAACCAGAAGATCCTTTAATTTGGTTGTTTAGTTTGTAATCGGTTTTTAAGTTGGTTTCAATAGACAATTTGATGATTTCCTTAGATACTTCTCTGGCTTCTTGCCAAATTTCTAAACCCTCAAATCGTTTAATTGTTGCCATACATTAAATTTAACTTGAAACGTGAAACCCAAAACAAATTAAACTAACTCTTCTTTAATCCAGTCGTACCCTCTTTCTTCAAGCTCATGTGCCAGTTCTTTTCCGCCTGATTTCACAATTTTTCCGCCCATTAATACGTGTACATAATCTGGAATTATATAATCCAGCAAGCGTTGGTAGTGTGTAATAACAATTACAGCGTTGTCTTTGCTCTTTAATTTGTTTACACCGTTGGCAACCACTTTTAACGCATCGATATCCAAACCAGAATCTGTTTCGTCTAGAATGGCCAATTTAGGCTCCATCATGGCTAATTGAAAAATTTCATTCCTTTTTTTCTCGCCTCCAGAAAAACCTTGATTTAAAGAACGAGATAAAAACTTACGGTCTATCTCTAGCATATCTGCTTTTTCTTTAATCTTCTTAAGCATTTCACTTGCTGGCATATCGTCAAGTCCTTTTGCTTTTCGGGTTTCGTTAATAGCCGTTTTAATAAAGTTTGTCACGGTAACACCAGGAATTTCGATAGGATATTGAAATGATAGAAATACTCCTTTGTGAGCGCGTTCTTCAGGGTCTAATTCAGAAATTTCTTCACCTTCAAACTCGATTTCCCCTTTGGAAAACTCAAACTCTTCTTTTCCTGCAATAACAGAAGCCAACGTACTTTTACCAGAACCGTTTGGTCCCATAATAGCGTGTACTTCTCCAGCATTAACCTCTAGGTCAATCCCTTTTAAAATATCTTTTCCTTCTATACCTGCGTGCAGATTTTTAATTTTTAGCATAGTTAACTTTTCTTTTCTTCAATTTTTATATCAGTCTTAGCGGGTTTTTCGCTAACGTGTAAAATATCTTTGATCGTAATTACTTCTTCCCAAACTTCTTCAGTTTCGGCCTTTGGATTGGGTTTTACAACACCAGTCACAATTACCGGAACCATATCGTATGGGTCTTTTTTTATTTTGGAAACTTTTTCTGCCAATTCATGGCTTTTATCATCTAGCGTAACACCATAGATAAAATTATTTCCTTTAAAAACCGCTGCATCGTCCGTGTAAATAAATTCACCTCTATAGGTTTTCACGTTATTGTCAACCTCCGAAACAGTTTTTTTACCGGTTTCTTTTTCAGTTTCCTTCTTGGTGTTATTACAAGAAATTACTGTGGCCGAAAGCAATAGCAACAAAAGTATTTTTTTCATAATACGGTGTTTTGGTTTTTATTCTTTCTAAAAAAAACTACCCTACTGAACCTTCTAATGAAATTTCAAGTAATTTTTGTGCTTCTACTGCAAACTCCATCGGAAGTTTATTCAACACCTCTTTACTAAAACCATTTACAATTAGAGCAATGGCTTTCTCGGTATCGATACCTCGTTGGTTACAGTAAAATATTTGGTCTTCTCCAATTTTACTGGTTGTGGCTTCGTGTTCTACTTGAGCCGTTTTGTTTTTTGCTTCAATGTAAGGGAAGGTGTGTGCTCCACAATCGTTCCCCATTAATAAGGAATCACATTGTGAAAAATTACGAGCATTATCGGCGCGGCTGTTTATTTGTACCAGACCACGATAACTATTCTGAGATTTACCTGCAGAAACACCTTTTGAAATAATGGTACTCTTAGTATTTTTCCCTAAGTGAATCATTTTAGTACCCGTATCTGCCTGCTGAAAATTATTGGTAACAGCAATGGAATAAAATTCTCCAATTGAATTGTCACCTTTTAAAATACAACTAGGATACTTCCATGTTACAGCACTTCCGGTTTCTACTTGTGTCCACGAAATTTTTGCATTTTTCTCACAAAGACCACGTTTGGTTACAAAATTAAAAACGCCTCCTTTTCCATCTTTACTTCCAGGAAACCAGTTTTGAACGGTAGAATATTTAATTTCAGCACCGTCTAGGGCTATAAGTTCTACTACAGCTGCGTGTAATTGATTTTCATCACGCATTGGAGCGGTACAGCCTTCTAGGTAACTAACGTAACTATCTTCATCGGCTATAACCAATGTACGCTCAAATTGTCCTGTTCCTGCTTGATTAATTCTGAAATACGTAGAAAGCTCCATTGGGCATCGTACTCCTTTTGGAATATAGCAAAATGAACCATCACTAAATACGGCGCTATTTAAGGCGGCATAAAAGTTGTCTTTCTGCGGAACAACAGAACCTAGATATTTTTTTACCAGTTCAGGATGCTCTTTAATCGCTTCGGAGATGGAGCAGAATATAATTCCTTTTTTAGCCAAGGTGTCTTTAAAAGTCGTGGTTACCGAAACAGAATCCATTACGATATCTACGGCTACACCTGCTAATTTTTTTTGTTCGTCTAATGAAATACCCAGTTTGTTGAAGGTTTCCAATAACTCTGGATCTACTTCGTCAATGCTATCGTATTTTGGTTTTTTATTTGGAGCGGAATAATATGATATGTTTTGAAAATCTGGCTTGTCGTAATGTACATTAGCCCATTCAGGCTCTATCATTTCTTTCCAATATCGAAAAGACTCTAGGCGCCATTCGGTCATCCATTCGGGCTCTTCCTTTTTCTTTGAAATAGCACGAACAATGTCCTCGTTTAAACCAACAGGGAACGTGTCAGATTCTATATCCGTATAAAATCCGTATTCGTACTCTTTTGTTTCGAGTTCTTTTTTTAAATCGTCTTCAGTAAACTTAGCCATTGGTAGCTTCTATTTTTTTCTTTTTGTTTTATCTATTTCACAAATAAAACAACGTAAGATTTTTATTAATTCTAATTAAAGCGAAAAACTTTCGCCACAACCGCATGTACGGTTTGCATTGGGATTGTTAAAAACAAACCCTTTGCCGTTCAACCCACCGCTATACTCTAGCGTGGTTCCTACTAAATAAAGAAAACTTTTTTTATCGATAGCAATTTTTACCGAATCATCTTCAAAAAGCTTGTCGTTTTCTCCTATTGCACTGTCAAACTTGAGGTCGTAAGATAAGCCGGAGCAACCTCCGCTTTTTACACCTACTCTCACAAAATCATTTGCTATATTGAAGCCTTCTTCAGACATCAATTGTTCCAGCTTAGATTTCGCATGTTCACTAACTTTTATCATAAGATAAACTTGTTCTAAATTAGACTGCAAATATACGGTAAATACTGATGCTAGCCATAGTTAGCTATCGATTTAAACCTATGGCGCTATAGTTTTAAATAATAATTAACAAATTACTGTATAAAGACTTAAAATTGAAAGAGATGTAAGTGGTTTTTGTAGAGAACCTAAGGCTTTTGAAAGTCTGGGTTATTTATAAAACTTTCATCTGATAAGGCTAATAAAAAAGCTTTGAGATCTTGTTTGTCTTGTTCGGAAAGGTGAACGCCGCCTTCGCCAACGGCTTTCATAAGAGGGTCGATCGTTTCAGAATAGACCAAACCTTCGCTGTAATGATCAATTACTTCCTCTAATGTTTCAAACCTACCATCATGCATATAAGGAGCTGTGTAAGCTAAATTACGCAAGGATGGGGTTTTAAAGGCGCCAAATTCTCTTGGATCGCCCGTTGCTCCACCACGACCAAGATCGGTAATTATTTCATCCAGACCATTGTTGTGAAAGTCGTTATCTGTCCATAGCAAGTTGTTAGGTGGCGTTCCGTGACAATGAAAACAATCTCCACGAGTTTCGTCCACATACACATTGAGTCCGTTGCTTTCGGCTTCGGTCAATTCTATTTCACCGCGTAAAAACTGATCGTATCTTGAATTTCCTGAAATTAGGGTGCGTACAAACTGAGCGATAGCTTTTGAAACCATCGTAGAATCTATGTTGGAGCTCCCAAAAGCTTCAGAAAATAATTGTGGATACTCAGCGTCTGATTGAAGGCTTGCCACTGCATTTGGCCAGGTATTGTGCATTTCAACAGGATCTACAACAGGTTGTAAAGCTTGGTTTTCTATAGAAGAAGCGCGTCCGTCCCAAAAAAAGTTTTCTTGATAATTCCATGCTAGGTTAAATAGTGGCATGGAATTTCTATTACCATTAATGCCGTCTATTCCTGGGCTAAATTGTCTAGAATCTGTAAAAGCCTCGTTTGGAGCGTGGCAACCCGCACAAGCTAACGTATTATCTGCAGAAAGAATAGGGTCGAAAAATAACTTTTTCCCTAAAGCGACGCCTTCAACAGTTTGTGGATTGTTTCCGGGAATTATTGGTGGTGATATTTTTTCTTCAAAAAGACGAGGTACTTCCAATGTTAAAGGGGTTGGTTCATACCCTTCTTCTTCAGGAGTAGTACTTTCATTTTTGGCACATGAGCTTACAAGGAGGCAGCAAAGGCCAATAAAAAATATGAATGGTATATTTTTTAAAAATTTCAAGGTAAAATTTATTCTAAAATATCTGCTATAGGACCTAAACTAAAAACGCTTTTGCCGTTTTCAGACATCATTCTCTGTGCTTCAGCATTCATCATTAAATTATTGTTTAGCTCGTTTAAATCCCATTGATTTGGGTTTCTAAACCATTCCGCTACATTCATTTCAACTTCTATAAACTTGTCATTAAAAACGGAAATGCTCCCTAAGTTCACTTCAAAAGAAGTGTCTTCGGGCTGTGGGTTGTCTCCTGGATTGTCCACAGCGTGTATTGTGTGATATTGATAGCCTTGATTTGCGCCTGTTTCGTCAATGAATGTACCTTCCAAACGCATATAATGGTAGCCTCCGCCAAGCATGGTAGGGACGCCCCAATTTGCTGAAGTTAAATCTGGATAAGCACCGTCAATATTGTAATCGCTGTTAAGTCCAAATGTAAAGCTTACTGTATATTCACCTTCGGGAATTTTTTGATCCAAGTTGTAATTTATATTTAACCCTTCTCTCGAATTTATCAGGTTATGACCTTCAACAAAAATAGTCTCACCTGTTTCGCTAGTAAATGTAACATTTGAGATTAAATAATCTAATTTTGAAATGGTTAATACGTCACCATTTGCATTGGTAAATTCAGTTGTTTCAAAATCTGAATTTTCTAATTTAGTTCCATCCCAATTTTGAGTAAAAGTAAAACTAACATTGTAATCAGGATTTATAACCTCATCTTCATCTACATCTTTGCAAGCAAAAAGAGTTGCTGTAATGGCAACTAATAATACAATCTTTTTCATACTAAATTTATTTATAATTACTTAAGCTTAAAAATTAAAACATCTTCTACGCCTTGGTTTTGTGGAATGTCTTTGTCACTACTTTGGGTACTGCCTGCAATGACATAGGAGTTATTTTCGGCTTCTATGGCATCTTCAGCAAAGTCTAAGTTTGAACCGCCAATTGTATATTGAAATTCAATATTCTGGTCTTGACCAATGAGCAATACCATAGCGTCATTTTGACCTTTATTTTCGGAAAAATCACCATTTGAACTTCTGGAGTTTCCTGTGATCAAATATTTTTCATTAGAAATGTTAGTAATGTTTCTAGCGCTTTCAAATTCGCTTCCTCCGTATGATTGCTGCGATAATATGATGCCATCATCATCTATTTTCACGCCCCATATATCGGCATTTCCAAAGTCGCTTGTAACATCTACATCGTTACTTCGGGTGTCACCAAATAGGAGGTAGTTACCATCTGTGGTGGCTGTGCCAGTATAAAGATTTTCAATCTGGGTGCCGCCATAATTTTTTTCCCATATAAGTTCTCCATTCTTAGAAACTTTTACAATCCAAAAATCGTAAGTGCCAATGTTATCTGTAATGTCGACATCAGCACTATCTGATGTTCCAATTACTAAATATTCGCCAGTACTTGTTTGTACAATATCGTATGCGGTATCGGTAAAGGTGCCACCAAAATAATTTCGCCATACTAGCTCTCCATTTTCAGAAAGTTTAATAATCCAGTAATCACCCCCAGCATGTTGCGCATTTCTAAGGTTGGATCCTAAGCCACCTTCTCCATTACTTGCAGTAACATCTAAAACCCCGGCTGCTATATAGCCTCCATCCTTAGTTTGTATAACTTTATACGCTTTATCGCCTCCCGAATATCCAAAACTTTGTTCCCATTGAAGATCACCTGACGCACTAAATTTTACAATCCAAAAATCATGAAAACCTTCATTGTTTGAAACATCTCCTCCTGCACCTCTACTATAACCAGAGGCTATATAACCCCCATCACTCGTTTTTGTAAGGCTAGATGCTGTATCGTCTGCTGGACCTCCATAGGTCTTGCTCCAAACGATATCGCCATTGGGTGTAATTTTTAAAAGCCAATAGTCTAAATCGGAAGAGAATTTATCCGTTATATCGCCATCAGTGCTTTTAGTTGAGCCCAAAACAACATAATTACCATCACCTGCTAAAACGATGCTTACGGCTTTGTCTAAGTCGCTACCTCCATAGGTTTTAATATAATCTAATTCACCTTGAAATTCTGTTATTTCCGGATCTACTTCTTCCTCTTCTATTGGGGAATCTTCTTTTTTACAAGAAACAAAGCTTACTAAGATAAAAAGGAGCAATGCCTTGTAGGTTAATCTATACATTTTAAAGTGTTTAATTTACTATTAATCTTTTGGTAGTTAGGTTATTAATTTTAACCAGATAGACTCCGGATTGCAATGAATTGATGTTAATCTTTTCTTTTTGTAGGTTTTCAGAAAAATTAAAATTTAAAACACGCTTTCCTAAAACTGAATATACTTCCACTTGTTCTACCGGAGAAATACTTGAAACAATCGTTAAGCTGTTTTTAGCAGGATTTGGGTACATGGTAAAATTAGTATTGCTTAATTCAGCAATATTCAACTCGTTATTATCTCTAACTAAAGTAAAACCACCGCTTCCGCTTATGATAATATTTTTACTTGCAAAAAAAGGATAAACATTCCAACTACCACTAAAGCCTACATCATTACTACTTGGGAAGGTGTCAAAAAACCCGTATTGCGATATGTTTTGATTAGCAATATCACTTATGTCTAATACATTCAATCCTGCGGTGTAATTAGCAAAATAATATTTATCTCCTACTACATAGCCGTTGTGGTCTATCGCTGGTGTAGGTCCTGAAAATTCAGTGTGAAACTGTGGGCTATCTAAATCTGTAAAATCAAAAAAGATGGTTCTTGTATTAAAGCCAAAATTAAGCTCATCGGTTTCATCTCCTAAAATAAAATATTTTTGATCCTCAGTAAACCACCCTTGGTGTGTATACCCTACATTATTATAACTTATGGTTGAAATACCTTGTGGATTGTTTTTATCGGTAATGTCCACAATAACAACTTCGTTTTCGTTGCTACCTATTAAAATTTCATTGCCTGTGTAGTCAGAATCTGGTCCAATATACGTGACAACTTGCGCATCGTGGCTGTATGAATCCATTGAATAACCACCTGCAGCAATAGGATTAAGAGGATCTTGAATGTTTACAAAATGAGGACCCCCATTAAAAGTGTTGGTTCCTACTCCGTATGCATATCCCGAATCTTCATTTATAACCACGTTATGCGCACTCCCAAAACCATCATAATGTGCATCTTCTGTAAATGTTTCAGGTGGGTTGGTTACATTTCGCAATCTTGTTAAATCAAAAACCTGCATTCCATGGTTAGAAGCTTCACTAACAACAAAGGCATAATCACTATATACTTTTATATCTCTCCAAGTACTAGAACTTGTGTGCGTTGGCAACTTTCCTAAATAAATGGGGTTAATGGGGTCGGAAATATCAATAAAAGCAGTTCCGTTATTTAACCCAACTAAGGCATATTCTTTACCATCTTGTGGGTCGGTCCACCCCCAAGAGTCATTTCCAGAAGTAGCATTCATTTGACCTAAGCTTATACTTGATAGCAAATCAAAATTTTGGCAAGGGAATCCACTGGCGGTTCCATTTTCACAAGGGGTTTGCGCAAATGCAAAAGTGCTAAAAATTGAAAATAGAAAAATGTAAAATTGTTTCATTATAAAGTAGTTTAGTTTAATTTTTGAAAGATAAAAGATAAAATTCCTATACGCTAACGTAAATAGTTAAAAATTAGTGCCTTATTAATTATAGGTCTTTATTAACAGGGTTACATTACAAAATATAGCCTATTTTTAAGAAAGCTCGATGATTTCAGAACTTGGTTATTACTAATTTGATCTCTAAAAGTAAAAAAAGCATGAGATCATTTTAAAAAATTTGCAACGAAACTACGAAAATTATTCCTATAGATAAGAATTGATTAATTTATTGTGATTATATAGTTTTTAAAGGCAAAGGAAGTTTGTTTAAACCCTAACCCTTATTTTTGCATCTTAAAATCTTCAATACATGTTTGATAATAAAAACGATTCAAAAACCAGTATTTCAGAATTAGGCGAATTCGGTCTAATAGATCATTTAACCAAAAACTTCAAGATAAAACATGAAACCACGGTTAAAGGAATTGGGGATGATGCTGCGGTAATTTCTTCAGAAGAAAACAATCAAATAGTGGTTACTACTGATATGTTGGTGGAAGGTGTGCATTTCGATTTAAGTTACATGCCACTCAAACATTTAGGGTATAAAGCTGTTGTTGTTAATTTATCCGATGTGTATGCGATGAACGCTACGGCTAAACAAATTACGGTTTCTATTGCAGCTTCTAATCGATTTCCCGTTGAAGCTTTAGAAGAATTATACGCTGGTATTGAAACAGCTGCCGGTATTTATAATATTGATGTCGTAGGTGGCGATACAACTTCATCGACAACTGGATTGGTGATTAGTGTTACGGCTTTAGGCCAAGCAAAACAAGAGGATATTGTATATAGAAATGGTGCTAAAGAAAATGATTTGTTGGTATTGACTGGTGATTTGGGAGCTGCTTATTTAGGGCTTCAGGTTTTAGAACGAGAAAAACAGGTATTTAAAGTAAACCCAAAATCACAACCAGATTTAGATAAATATACCTATATAATAGAACGACAATTAAAACCCGAAGCGCGACAAGGTATTTCGGCTTTGTTGAAAGATCTAGATGTGAAACCCACTGCTATGATCGATATAAGTGACGGGCTTTCTTCAGAAGTCATTCATATTTGTAAGCAGTCGAAAGTAGGTTGTAATTTGTATGAAGACAAAATTCCGTTAGACCCACAAGTTATTTCAACATGTGAAGAGTTTGAACTCGATAGCACAACAATAGCTTTAAGTGGTGGGGAAGACTATGAGTTGTTGTTTACCGTTTCTACAGATGATTTTCCAAAAATTAAAGGAAACCCACACCTTACAGTTATTGGGCATATGACCCAAGAAAGTGAAGGAATGCACTTAATAACCCGTGCTAATACAAAAATTCCATTGGTAGCAAGAGGATGGAATGCTCTACAAGGAGATGAGTAGAAATTAAGCCGGAATTTTTCTGTTTTTTCTTTCAAAAAATTCGGCTACGTTATTGTTTATCTGCTTTACTTTATTAGTAAGTAGCTCAATATTTCCTGCAGAATTTTCAGTTACTTCACGGCCACAGTGTTTGCATTTATATTCATGGATGTGATTGGTAATCTTTCGCGTTTCAGTGTATTTGTGACCAATGGTTTGGCACACAACGCTCATTATTGAAAATGATTTAGGGGAATGATTCATGTTCTCTAAGTTTTTTGTTGTGATAAATATATAAAAAAACTTTAAAAAAACGTTAAAAAGCATATTTATTCGATTAAATGCAATATTTTATATATTTCTTGCGTGTTTTCTAACCAACTCATGTGACCTCCTTCCAATTGAATTAACTCTGTATTTGTTGTTTTTGAAATAGCTGTTGAATCTGACATGGGCATAATAGGATCTTCTTTACCACAAACCATAACTTTCTTTCTATTGAAATTTGCTAAAACGTCGGTTCGGTCTTTCCGGTCAATCATCCCTCGAATAGCTGCTTGTATTCCTGTTAGTGGAAACTGAAGCGCTTCTTTTTTTAAGTCTTCAATTTCTGAAGTATGTTTGTTTTTTGAAACTTCAGAAAATAAATTGCTAATCGCCATACTTATAAAAG
>CAJXPE010000053.1 GCA_913057965.1 uncultured Marixanthomonas sp.
GAGATGTAGAGAGGTCTCGTGGGCTCGGAGATGTGTATAAGAGACAGCTTCTGAAGCTTTTGAAGGAATCCCTAACACTTCTACATCTGATGCATTATCTTCATCATCATCTTCAACAATAGACGCTAGATGTTCTTCGTGGTTGTTGTCTTCATCATAAATTTTGTTGATTAATGATGAATTTTCTTCTTGCACTTTGCTAGCATTGCCATTTTTCATCAATTCTAGCGTTAGTTTTTTTAAATCATTGACATCGCGTTGCATATCGAACATTACTTTGTATAATATTTCACGTTCGTTACTAAAGCTACTTTCCTGTTTTTTATTGTTGATAACAGCAGGTAAATTACTACCTACATCGGGTAAGTAATTTTTTAGTGTTTCGTGTGAGATAGAACGCTCTTGTTCCAATACTGAAATTTGCTCGGCGATATTTCTAAGCTGTCTAATATTTCCGCCCCATCGATATTTTAAGAGCAACCCTACGGCATCGTCATCCAATCGCACTGTGGGCATTTTATATTTCTGGGCAAAATCTGAGGCAAACTTTCTGAACAATAAATGAATGTCTTCTTTACGTTCACGCAATGGCGGAATATTAATTTCAACAGTGCTTAAACGATAATAAAGATCTTCCCTAAATTTTTCTTTTTGAATGGCTTCGGCCATTTTTACATTTGTCGCAGCGACAATACGAACATCGGTTTTCTGTATTTTTGAAGATCCTACTTTTAAAAACTCACCGTTTTCCAAAACACGTAAGAGACGTACTTGTGTTGGTAAAGGCAATTCGCCCACTTCATCTAGAAAAATAGTACCGCCATCGGCGACTTCAAAATACCCGTTTCTAGTTGCGGTAGCTCCAGTAAAAGCTCCTTTTTCGTGACCAAAAAGTTCACTATCTATGGTTCCTTCGGGAATGGCGCCACAGTTAACAGCTATGTATTTTCCGTGCTTTCTATGAGAAAGCGCGTGAATTATTTTTGGGATACTTTCCTTTCCCACACCACTTTCACCGGTTACCAATACTGAAATATCGGTCGGGGCCACCTGAATGGCTTTTTCTATGGCACGGTTTAATTTTGGGTCATCCCCAATAATCCCGAACCGCTGTTTTGTTGCTTGAATGCTTTCCATAGATATTTCTTAATTATTTTCTGAATACCCAACCGCTTCTCCAATAAGGGTCGCTGTTGTACAGTCAATCACTTTTACATTCACAAAATCGCCTACTTTATATTGTTCTTTCGGAAAAACGGCTACCGTATTATGTTGTGTACGACCGCTCCATTCTTTGTCACTTTTTTTAGACTCTTTTTCAATCAGTACTTCAACTGTTTTGCCTAAAAATTGTTTGGTGCGATAGGCGCTATGTTGTTGTTGCAGGTCTACAACTTCAGTCAGTCTTCTTTTTTTGATGGCTTCTGGCACGTCGTCTTCAAATTTACGAGCAGCCATAGTCCCTGGGCGTTCGGAATATTTGTACATATAACCAAAACCGTATTTCACTTGCTCCATTAAGGACAAGGTATCTTGGTGATCCTGTTCTGTTTCAGTAGGAAAACCGATTATCATATCTTGTGAAATATAGCAATCTGGAATAATTTTACGAATGGTGTCTATTAACTCAAAATACTCTTCACGCGTATGCAGACGGTTCATTTCTTTTAAAATACGAGTACTTCCACTTTGTACGGGCAGGTGAATGTGATTACAGATGTTTTTGTGTTTTACCATGCTGTGTAAAACGTCTTCGGTCATATCTTGCGGATTGCTAGTGGAGAATCGAACGCGCATTTTTGGTTGTGCGGTAGCAACTAATTCTAATAGTTGTGCAAAATTGGTTGCTGTGGCTTTTTGCATGTCCGAAGCATCTTTAAAGTCTTTTTTCAATCCGCCGCCATACCATAAGTAACTATCTACATTTTGACCTAACAGCGTAATTTCTTTATAGCCTTTTTCGGCTAAATCGTTAACTTCATTTAGAATACTTTGGGGGTCACGGCTACGTTCGCGTCCTCTAGTAAAAGGGACCACGCAAAACGTACACATATTATCACATCCTCTTGTAATACTCACTAAAGCAGTAACGCCATTGCTGCCTAAACGTACGGGCGAAACATCGCCATACGTTTCTTCTTTACTTAAAATTACGTTTACGGCATCGCGACCGGATTCTACTTCTTCAATTAAATTAGGAAGGTCTTTATAGGCATCTGGGCCTACAACCATATCCACGATTTTTTCTTCTTCCAGAAACTTGCTTTTTAAGCGTTCGGCCATACAACCCAAAACGCCTACTTTCATTCCCGGGTTTTCACGCTTTACGGCATTGTATTTTTCAAGACGTTTTCTAACGGTTTGTTCCGCTTTATCACGAATGGAGCAAGTGTTCACCAATACCAAATCTGCTTCTTCTAGCTTTTGCGTCGTGTTAAACCCTTCTTTGGCAAGAATAGAAGCTACAATCTCACTGTCGCTAAAATTCATTTGACAGCCATAACTTTCAATATATAGTTTTCGGGCGTTTTCTTTTTTAGGTTCTAATACTAACGCCTCTCCTTGTAGGTTTTCATCAATGATTTTCTCTTCCATAGTTCAGTCTAAATAATATTAATTGTTGTGAGAAACAATTGGATTTGCAAAGATACAATTAAAAACCTGTTCGTGCCAAAATGGCAGATTTCTTTTTTATAAATTTACAGTCTAAACAACTAAACCAATCAAAAAAAATGGAACATCCTATCTTTCAAAAAATCGCACAAGCTCCCAAACTGGATTTTGGAGATATATTGTCAAAGAGTTTTCACCTTTTTAAAAAAGTATGGGTAGAGGGTATGGTACACATTTTAATTACCATTGCCATCACCATTCCAGTAATGATTTTGGTTTATGTGCCTTTAGTGCCTATGATGATACAGGAAGGACAAATGCTCAGTGGGCAAGAATTTAATCCTTTTACCGAATATCCCGCTCCAGTAATTATTGGGTATATTTTATTATTGTTGGTGCTGATTCTTGTATTGCAAGTGTTTACGTATGGAATTTCAGCTCATTTTTATAAAGTAATTCAAAAAGCCGATACTGGGAAGCCTAGGGATACAGGTGGATATTTTGTTTTTCTGAAAGGAAATTTTAGCAAACTGTTTATTTTATCATTAGCGGCTTTGGGTATTGCTTTGTTAGCGATTGCTCTTTGCTATCTACCTATATTGTACGTAATGGTACCATTGCAATTATTAATTGTTTTCTTTGCTTTTAATCCAACATTGTCTGTTTCTGAAATTGTTAAGGCAAGTTTTAAATTAGGAAACAAATTCTGGCTTATCATTTTTGGATTGATTATTATCTCAAGCCTCATAGCTCAATTAGGGATCTTGCTATGTTTTATAGGAATATTTGTAACAGCGTCTTTTGTGCATTTGCCTATGTATTATGTGTATAAAGACGCAATTGGGTTTGATGAAGAGCCATTGCCTTCGGGAACAGTAAGGGTATAAAGTTATTGTTTCTTTAAGGCTTTATTTATTTCGGCAAGTGCTTCCTTTTCATCACCCCAACCTTTAATGGTTACGGTATCAGTAGTATCGTAATTTGAAAACCAAAGCTCAATGATTTTAAGGGCGTCAGGATATTTTCCTGAAAATTCAGTAAAGGTGTTTGCTGAAACTGTTTGTAGCTTTTTTGCTGAAGGAATACAGATCACCTTATAATCTTGTTCGTCGTTATCCATTAATTTAAGAACAGCAATTGGGATAGTTTCTACTACTGAACCGGAAAGTAAACTTGAAGAAACAACCAAGGCATCCAGCGGATCACCGTCACCACCGGTTGATGGATCGGAATAGGTAGAAGGGATAAAACCATAATTTCCAGGATAGGGTAGATACTGGATAATTCGGTCTTTTCCGTCTCGCTGATCTACTTTTAATTTTTCTAGCTTTTTATTATATTCTACTTTAGCGTTTGTACCGGCCGGTATTTCAATTACAACATTAATAGTATTGTTGCTGGAAAAAGTTGGGAAGTCCGCCAATGACTGACAACTTTGAAATAAAAAGAAAACCATCCCTATCAGTACAAGCCTTAAAACTAGATACTTTCGATAGTTGTAAAATGGAGCCATGTGACAAATGCTATTAAAATTTACAATTGTAATCTCTTGATTTTTTGACTTATACCGTGTTAATGGAAGCCTAAATTTTATAAGGTAAACAACGGAGTAAAAAAAATCACATACTTTTGTAGCCCAAACAAAAATGAATATGGCAAAGAATTTAGTGATAGTAGAGTCGCCCGCGAAGGCTAAAACCATTGAAAAATTTTTAGGTAAAGATTTCAAGGTAACTTCGAGTTTTGGGCACATTGCAGATCTGCCGTCTAAAGAAATAGGTGTAGATACCGAAGGGGATTTTACTCCTAAATATATAGTGCCAAGTGATAAAAAAAGCTTGGTACGAGAGTTAAAAAAATTAGCTAAAAATGCTGAAACGGTATGGCTAGCAAGTGATGAGGACCGGGAAGGAGAGGCGATAGCTTGGCATTTAGCTGAAGAGTTAGACCTCAAGGATGAAAAAACGAAACGAATTGTTTTTCACGAGATCACTAAAACCGCCATCTTAAAAGCGATTGAAAACCCTCGAAAAATAGATTACAACCTTGTAAATGCGCAGCAAGCGCGTCGAATTTTAGACCGCTTAGTAGGGTATGAACTTTCCCCAGTTTTATGGCGAAAAGTAAAAGGAGGGCTATCAGCCGGGCGTGTGCAGAGTGTTGCAGTACGGCTAATTGTAGAGCGCGAACGTGATATAGAGGTGTTTAGTCCAGTTGCTTCATATCGCGTGGATGCCGAATTTAAAACGGAAGACGGTAGCAGCTTTAAAGCAAAAATTCCAAAGAATTTTGAAACCGAAAAAGAGGCTAGAGCGTTTCTTGAGAAAAATGTAGGGGCTGATTATAAAATAGCCGATCTTACTAAAAAGCCAGCTAAAAAATCACCAGCACCACCGTTTACAACATCAACGCTTCAACAGGAAGCTGCGAGAAAGTTATATTTTTCAGTAGGAAAAACGATGACTATTGCACAACGTTTGTACGAAGCTGGTTTAATAACCTATATGCGTACCGATAGTGTGAACCTATCAAACGACGCTAAAAAAGCAGCCGAAAAAGAAATCGGTTCTGCGTACGGTGATAAATATAGCAAACCACGTAACTACAAAGGGAAATCAAAAGGAGCGCAAGAAGCTCACGAAGCAATTCGTCCTACCGATATGTCGCGTCACACCATTAGTGGAGATCGCGATCAAGAACGGTTATACGATTTAATTTGGAAACGTACGATCGCCTCCCAAATGAGCGATGCACAATTAGAACGTACCAATGTAAAAATCGATGTATTGGGCGATAAAAAAGTTAATGAACAGTTCACCGCCAATGGTGAAATGATAAAATTTGACGGTTTCCTTAAAGTATATCTAGAAGGTACCGATGCTGAAGACGAAGAAAAAGATGGTATGTTGCCTAACTTAACGAAAGGTGATGCGCTTGACAATAAGTATATAACCGCTACCGAACGATTTACCAGACCTCCGTATCGCTTTACGGAAGCTTCTTTGGTAAAACGATTGGAAGAATTAGGTATTGGTCGTCCGTCAACCTATGCGCCAACTATTTCGACTATTATTAGTAGAAATTATGTGGAAAAAGGAACGGTTGAAGGTGTGGAGCGTAAATACCTTCAGTTAACGCTTGCAAAAGATGCGGTTAAAGATAAAACCTTGACCGAAACCGTAGGAAGTGATAAAGGAAAATTAGTACCAACCGATATTGGGATGATTGTAAATGATTTCTTAGTAGGTCACTTCGGAAATATCCTTGATTACAACTTTACGGCTAAAGTAGAAGAAGATTTTGATGACATTGCTGAAGGAAAAGAGGAGTGGAAAGAAATGCTTCAAGACTTTTATAAGAAATTTCATCCACACGTAGAAGATGTTCAAGAAAATGCCGAACGCGAAAGCGGCGAACGTATTCTAGGGGAACACCCTGAAACCGGACGAACTATTTTGGTTCGATTGGGGAAATACGGTCCGATGGCGCAAATTGGAGCGCCAGATGACGAAGAAAAACAATTTGCTAGTTTGCGTCCCGACCAACAATTACATTTAGTAACCCTTGAAGAAGTATTAGATTTATTTAAGCTTCCAAAAGATTTGGGTGTGTACGACGGAGAAGAAGTTGAGGTAAATAACGGTCGCTATGGTCCGTATGTGCGTTGGGGGAAAAAGTTTATTTCACTACCGAAAGGAATGGATCCGTTGGATGTAGAAATGGCAAAAGCAAAGGAGTTAATCGAAGAAAAGAAAAAAGCCGATGCTCCCATTTATGAATATGAAGATTTGCCTGTGCAAAAAGGAGTCGGTCGTTTTGGCCCGTTTATCAAGTGGAACGGTATGTTTATTAATGTAAACAAAAAGTACGATTTCGATAACCTTTCAGAAGAAGATATTATTGAGTTAATTGAAACGAAGAAACAAAAAGAAATCGACAAGCTTATAAACGAATGGCCTGATGAAGGGATTCGATTAGAAAAAGCACGTTGGGGACGTTTCAACTTAATTAAAGGTAAAACGAAAGTTGAATTGCCTAAAACTACAAAAGCTGAAAAAATAACCCTTGATGAGGCTAAAGAGATTTTAGAAAAGAAAGCTCCAAAAAAGAAAACCCGGAAAAAGTCAACCAAGAAGAAGTCAACTAAAAAGAAAACGACAGCTAAGAAAAAATAATGATAGAATTTCTCTCCCCGGTTTCAAAAAAAGTAATCGCTCATAAAGAAGTTTTGCCAGCAGGTGTTTTAGGAAAACAAATCCAAACTCACAATATTGAAGGAGAACTTCCAGACTTAAAAGATGTAAAGTTTGCCATTTTGGGAATTCTTGAAAACCGAAATGATGAAAATTATATAGGAGAAGCGGTTTCTTTAGATGCTTTCAGAAAAGCTTTCTATTCATTATACCCTGGAAATTGGTCGGACTCCATTGTGGATATTGGAGATATTAACAAAGGGGAGACCGTTCAAGATACTTATTTTGCGGTAAAGACTGTCGTAGAAGCGTTACTCAAAAAGAATATCATTCCACTTATACTTGGCGGAAGTCAAGATCTGCTGTATGCTCATTATAGAGCGTATGATTCACACGGGAGTATGATTAATTTAGTGAATGTAGATACTAATTTTGATCTGGGTGACGCCGAAAAACCAATCCATAATAAATCATATGTAGGAAAAATTATAATTGATAAGCCTTATAATTTATTTAATTACAGTGCCTTGGGATATCAATCGTATTTTAATCCTCCAGAAGAGATTGCTTTAATGGAAAAGTTGTATTTTGACGCCTATAGACTGGGGGAAATAACTTCAGATATTACTGTTGTGGAACCGATATTGCGCGATGCCGATATTGTTGCTTTAGATATTTCAGCAATAAAAAGTGCAGAAATGAGTTATAGCAATACGGCGAGTCCTAATGGATTTGATGGAAGGGAAATATGCGCTATAGCACGTTATGCTGGAATTAGCAATCGAGTAAGTTCTTTTGGTGTTTATGAATTAAAAGACTTTAAAAATGCTGAAACGGGAGCCATGTTGGTGGCTCAAATACTTTGGTATTTTGTTGAAGGAGTCAATTTTAGAGTGAAAGAAGGAGCTTTTGATAGCGAAAAGCATTACAACAGCTATAAAGTGCCGATAAACGATGAAGTATTGACTTTCAAAAAAAGTAATAAAACGGGTAGATGGTGGATAGAGTTGCCATTTATTTCGGATGTTAATAATAAATTAAAAACGCCAACGTTATTACCTTGCACTTATGGCGATTATTTGAGTGCAACCAATCAGGAAATTCCTGAACGGTGGTTTAAGGCCCGCCGTAAAAACGAAGTATAAACTAACAAACTAACTACACCGAGAATTAAGGTTTTTTTAAGAAATATGTTGCTTTTTAAAAATTTTATAAATAGGTTTACGCCCTTAAATCTCGAAAATTTAACCTGATACCTATGAAGAAGTTTATTGCATTAACTGCGATTGTTGCCTTTTTATTTAGTTGTAATTCCGGAGACCGGGGTGAACTAGTGGGCGCTGAAGGTAAGAAATGGCATCCCGAAAAACCATACGGAATGACTTTAGTCCCTGGTGGATCTTTCATCATGGGTAAAGCGGATGACGATTTTGTGGCTGTAAATGATGCGCCAACAAAAACCGTTACGGTCCGTTCTTTTTACATGGACGAAACGGAAGTTACAAATGCCGAATACCGCCAATTTGTTGAGTGGGTACGCGACTCTACTGTACGTCTTAAATTAGCTATTTTAGCTGATGAAATAGGTGAAACACCTGGTAATGGAGGTATTGGTGAATTTGCATTTGTTGATCAAGAAAGCGAAGAAATGACCCCTTGGGAACAATATAATTACGATAATTACTACGGAATGGGAGACGATTTCTATGCCGGAAGAAAAATTAATCGTGACATTGATCTAATTTGGGATACTTCTGAATTTCCAGATGAATATTATTCCGAAGTAATGGATACGATGTACATCCCTGCTGAAGAAGCCTATAATGGACAACGTACTATTGATGTGGATAAATTGAAGTTTCAATATACCTATATGGATATTGGCGCTGCCGCAAAAGCAAAAGGAAAAGACAGAAAAGACTTTATTAAAAAAGAAGAAATACAAATTTATCCAGATACAACAGTTTGGATAAAAGATTTCAATTACTCGTACAACGAACCTATGCACAATGACTACTTCTGGCATGAAGCATATGGAGATTATCCAGTAGTAGGAGTAAGTTGGAAACAAGCTAAAGCATTTTGCGCGTGGAGAACGTTGTATAAAAATGCATATCAAAAATCTAGAGATCGCCAGCATGTAAACTCGTTCCGTCTTCCAGGTGAAGCAGAATGGGAATATGCTGCTCGTGGTGGACTAGAGTCTGCTACCTATCCTTGGGGAGGTCCTTATGCTAAAAACGACCGTGGTTGTTTTATGGCAAACTTTAAACCTTTACGAGGAGATTATGCGGCAGATCAAGCCTTGTATACAGTAGAAGCTGACGCTTACGAGCCTAATGATTATAACTTGTATAATATGGCTGGAAATGTAAGTGAGTGGGTTGCGTCTTCATACGATCCTGCTTCATACGAATATACTTCTACGATGAACCCTAACGTTAACGATGCGGATAATATGCGTAAAGTTGTGCGTGGTGGTTCTTGGAAAGATGTTGCTTACTTTCTACAAGTAAGTACGCGTGATTACGAATATGCAGATTCTGCAAGAAGCTACATTGGTTTCAGAACTGTACAAGACTACATGGGTACCGATGTAGTACTTAATAACAATCTTGGTGACGGACGATAAGCCCCTATCTTACTACCAAAACAACTAAAAACTAAACTTAACTAAACTAAAACTTTTTAATTATGGCACAGTCAAAATCATCCAAAAAACTGTTTAACATGGCCTATGGCCTTGGAGCTTCCGTAGTAATTATGGGAGCATTATTTAAAATTCTTCACTGGGAATTAGGTCCTTTAAACGGAGGATTATTATTAGCTATTGGTCTTATTACTGAAGCTATTATTTTTGCCATATCAGCTTTTGAACCTGTTGATGATGATTTAGATTGGTCTTTGGTATACCCAGAATTGGGTGGTGGTCAAACTAGAACTAAAAAAGCACAGGAGCCTCAAGATGCTGAAGGACTTCTATCTAAAAAATTGGATGCAATGCTTAAAGATGCTCGCATTGATTCAGAATTAATGAATAGCTTAAGCACAAGCATTCGCTCTTTTGAAGGTGCTGCCAAAGGAATGGCACCAACAGCCGAAGCGATGAGTTCAACCAAAAAATACAGCGAAGAAATGGCGTTGGCAGCAGCGCAAATGGAATCGTTGAATAGCTTGTATAAAGTACAAGTAGAATCTACTAGCCGCCAAACAGAAGTTAATCAGCAAGTAGCAGAAAACGCTACACAATTGAATCAACAAATGGAACATTTAGCTACTAACTTATCTTCTTTAAATGGAGTGTATGGTGGTATGCTTTCAGCAATGAACAGAAATTAATCTAGTTTTTCAACTAAAATTATTAATCTTTAAACAAGACTACAAATGGCAAGTGGAAAACTAGGACCAAGACAAAAGATGATTAATCTAATGTATCTGATTTTCATCGCAATGTTGGCATTAAACATGTCAAAAGAAGTATTATCGGCTTTTGGCCTTTTAAATGAAAGATTAGCAGATTCTAATACTGCAACGGAACAACGTAACACGGCTTTTATGAGCAATTTAGCTACAAAAGCAAGTGAACAACCGGAGCAATACAATGCTGTAAAGCAAAAAGCTGATCAAATTAGTACAATGTCTAATGAATTAGACACCTACATAGCAGATTTGAAATCTGGGATGGTTTCAACCTTAAAACCGGAAGAAACAGAAGACTATGAAGTACAGGATAAACCAGATTACTTAGATCAAAAACTTTTTGCAGGTGATAATTTATCAAAGGAAGGTAAAGAGTTTATCGCTAAAATTGATGCATATAGAGAAGGTGTTTTAAGCTTAATTAGTGATACGTACCCAAGTGTTGCAAGTGATGTGGAAGCAAAATTTAAAACCCAACCAGTTGAGCGTCGAGATGGAGTTGAAGTACCATGGTTAAACTATCACTTTGAAGGTTTCCCTTTGGTCGCATCACGCACTAAATTGACTCAAATGCAGAATGATATTAAAACTACACAGAGTGAAGTTTTATCAAAAATGCTAGCAGGACAACAAGCGGCTGCTTTATCATTCACACAATATAATACGTTATTGGAGCAATCGAAATCTGCTTTTTATTCAGGTGAAAAATTTGAAGGTGGTATTGTATTAGGACGTAAAGATCCAAATACCAAACCAAACCGTGTGGAACTTACATTGGATGGAAGACCGTTAAGTGAAGACCAATATTCTATTGTAAACGGAAAAGTAATGCTGAATATCAATGCAGGAAGTCCGGGAGATCATAAAGTAGAAGGTAACCTTATCTTTTTAGAAAACGGAAAAGAAACTGAAGTTCCTGTTAGTGCTTCTTTTGCAACGATATCAAAACCTAATGCAGCAGTAATTTCAGCAGATAAAATGAATGTGGTGTATCGTGGTGTAGATAACCCAATGACGGTTTCTATTCCTGGTATTCCAGATAATAAAGTAAGTGCTTCGGCACCAGGATTAAGTAAAGTATCTGGAAGTAAATATGTAATGCGACCTACAACAGGTACAACCGTTACAATAAATGCGAATGGTACACTGCCAGATGGACAAAAAATTAGCACGCCTAAAGAGTTCCGTATTAAAGGAATTCCTGCTCCAATTGGTGCAGTACGAGGTGAGACTGGCATTGTAAGAATGCAACGTCAAGGTCTTGAAATAGCCAGTATTAGTGCTATTCTTGAAGATTTTGACTTCGATCTTAACTTACGTGTTACAGGCTTTAGCTTTAAAGTTTCAGGACAGCCTACTGTTGTAGTAAGTGGAACTAAGTTAAATGGTCCTGCTAAAGCAGCGTTGCGTAGAGCAAAACGTGGAGAAGCAGTACAGATTTATGATATTAACACTAGTATTTCAGGTAGTGGTGTTAAGTTAAAGAAAACAGCTCCTGTTTTTATTGAGTTGACAAATTAGAATATTAAAATAAAGGATATGAACAATAGAAATGTTATTACGGCGATTTTTGGCCTTTTAGTGTGTTTTGGTGCTTCTGCACAAGTAAATATACTGAATGCTGACACTCCGGATGATATAGGCAAGAAGACGGAGGCGCAAATTGCCTATGACAATGATGAACCTTTACCTTATGGTTATGTAGATGAGCGCGATGTGCTTTGGTCTAAAACCACTTGGGAAATAATTGATCTTGATGAACGTGTAAACTTTCCATTGTATTATCCTATCGATACCAATAACATTGGTTCAGAACGTCGATCATTGTACGATGTGTTAGTTACAGCTATTAAAGAAGGTAAAATAGAAGATGTGTATGCGGATTCTTATTTTACTGAAAAAAGAACGCTTGACGATTTAGGAGCTTCTTTGGTATATAGCGATACTACCGATCTTGGAATTGAGCAATTTAATGCTGAAGGAACCGTAGATCCACAATACATTCGTAAGTTTAACTTAGATGCTGGGGATTTAGAAGAATGGCGTATTCGTGGAATTTGGTACATAGACAAACGCCAAGGCGAATTAAAATACCGTTTGCTGGGTATTTGTCCAGTAGCGAATGAAGCGCGTTCAAAAGCATTCCCAGACGATAATATTGATAGTAAAGTTGAATTGTTCTGGGTGTGGTTTCCAGGAGCGCGAGAAGTGTTACACAATGCGAAAGCATTTAACCGAAAAAACACATCTCAGCCTATATCATACGATCATTTATTAAATTCAAGACGCTTTGATGGCTTAGTTTATAAAGAAGATAATGTACAAGGTGACCGGGGCGTAAGTGATTATATTAATGATAATGCACTTATGCAACTACTGGAATCTGATAGGATAGAAGAACAAATCCGTAATATGGAAATTGATCTTTGGAATTATTAAAAAATAATAAACTTAGATACAACATAAAAAACCCTCCAATTTGGAGGGTTTTTTATGTTGTATATTTAAATAGTTTTAGGCTTTTATTTGACAGTCATCGCAGTCTTTTACTTTGCCATAATAAGTTTCTCGATACTTGTGTATTGTTTTAAATGGGATGTTTAAAAACCGCTTTTTTACGTATACTACCTTAGCGGTAAACATACCCATTTTTTCGGTAAATCTTTTTTCGCTCTTCGTTCTTCGTTTCACTGAAACTAATTTCATCACTTTGTTTTAAAGTTAGAGTGCAAAGAAACAAAGACTTACGCTTTTATGCAAAGATACTTCGTTAAACCTTGGTTAATCCTTATATATAGTACCTTCTTTCATAACAAACACAACGGTTTCCATTGTTTTAATGTTTTGAGTGGGGTCTTCGTTCACAGCAATAATATCTGCTATGTAACCTGATTTTAATTGTCCGATAGTATTATTCTGACCTAATAAATTTGCACTAGTTATGGTAGCGGCTTGTAACGTTTTCATGGCAGGCATTCCTGCTTCAACCATATAGCCAAACTCTTTTCCATTCTCCCCGTGTGGAAAAACGCCTGCATCGGTACCAAATGCGATATTAACACCTTTTTTATACGCTCTGCTGAACATATCTTGAATTTGAGACCCAATTTCTAATGCTTTAGGAACAATAATAGCTGGATAATAGCCATCTACTTTTGCTTTTTCAGCCACATATTTTCCAGCGGAAATAGTTGGAACTAAATAGGCATCCTTTTGTTTTATAAGTTCCATGGTTTCAGTACTCATTAGCGTTCCATGTTCTATGGTTTTTACACCAGCTTTTATAGCGCGTTGCATGCCTTCATCACCATGTGCGTGAGCAGCTACTTGCATATCGTAATCTTTTGCAGTAGTTACAATTGCTTCAATTTCTTCTTCAGTAAATTGTGGATTTTTACTGTTTTTTGCAACACTTAAAACACCTCCAGTAGCTGTTATTTTAATCCAATCGGCACCATTTTTATACCTTTGGCGTACAGCTTTTTTTGCGTCCTCTACACTATTAACCACTCCTTCTTTTGGTCCTGGATTCCCCATTAAATCACGTTTTCGACCATTGGTGGGGTCGGCATGTCCTCCTGTTGTTGCCAAGGCTTTTTCGGCAGTAAATATTCTAGGGCCGACAATATTACCTTTGTTTATGGCATTCCGAAGCGCGACATTAACGCCACTTCCGCCTAAATCACGAACGGTTGTGAACCCCGCCATCAATGTTTTTTTTGCATAACCAACAGAATTGAAAGCCACATCAGCTTCGTTTAGGGTAAAAGGCTTTAGATAGTTATCTGGACTGGTTTCTCCTTCTAGATGAACGTGCATGTCAATTAAACCGGGTAATACTGTTTTGTTTTTTAAATCAACAGTAGTGTCAGCCTCATTCTTAGAGTTTATAAAACCGTTTTCTATACTTTCAATTTTATTTCCTGAAATGATAATCGTTTTATCGCTTAATACGTTTCCATTTTTAACATCAACTAATTTTCCACAGTGCAAATAGGTTTTTTGCGCGAGGCTTCCGAAGGAAATTAAAACGATAAGAAGTAATAGGTATCTATTTTTCATATTGGCTGGCTTTACATTAGTTATAAAAATTTTTGTTATTCTTTTGTGCGTATTTTCTGTTCCCATTTCCAGGCAGAGATTAATGCGTCGTCTAGTGATTTTTTAGCTTTCCAACCCAATTCGTCATTTGCTTTTTTGGTGTCAGCATATACGGCGGTAACATCGCCAGGACGTCTATCTACTATTTGATAGTTGAGTTTTTCTCCAGATACCTTTTCAAAAGTATGTATGACTTCAAAAACAGAGCTTCCTTCACCAGTTCCGATATTAAAAACTTCAAAATCGCTAGTATTTTTTTCTGAAAGTAACCGTTTCATGGCAATTACATGCGCCTTAGCTAAATCGACCACATGAATGTAATCCCGAATACAACTACCATCAGGAGTGTCGTAATTGTCTCCAAAAACAGATAGTTGTTTTCGTATTCCAGCAGCAGTCTGTGTGATAAATGGAACTAAATTTTGAGGAATTCCAATAGGTAATTCTCCAATTTCAGTACTTTCATGTGCTCCAATTGGGTTAAAATAACGCAATGCAATTGATTTCATTTCAGAAGTAAAACAAACATCATTTAAAATCTCCTCACTTATTTGTTTGGTATTCCCGTAAGGAGACATTGCTTTTTTTATTTGGGCAGACTCCGTAATAGGTAACGAATCTGGCTCGCCATAAACGGTGCAAGATGAGCTAAAAATAATATTATTGATGCTGTGTGCTTTGCATTCTTGAAGCAAATAGATAAGAGTGTTCAAGTTGTTTTCGTAATACAATAATGGATTTTCCACACTTTCACCTACTGCTTTACTAGCTGCAAAATGAATAACACCATCTAAATTGTTATATGTTTTAAAAAAATCAATTACATCGGCTTTATTTCGAAGATCTAACCGTTCAAAAATGGGTGCTTGCTCTGTAATATTAGTAATCCCGCCTAACACATC
>CAJXPE010000054.1 GCA_913057965.1 uncultured Marixanthomonas sp.
CTTCTATATTGAATAGCTTCGGAAATATGATTGCCTATTATATTTTCTGAATTTTCCAAGTCGGCAATCGTTCTGGATACTTTTAGAATACGATCATATGCTCGAGCTGAAAGGTTTAACCGTTCCATAGCAGTTTTTAGTAATTGTAAAGAGGCTTCATCCAATTTACAGAACTTTCGTATCTGCTTTACACCCATTTGTGCATTATAATGAATGTTTTCAAAATCGGTAAATCGCTCCGTCTGTAATTTTCTAGCTTTTGTTACTCGCTCCCGAATTACAATACTTGATTCGCCTTTTCTATCTTCACTCAATTTGTCAAACGGAACTGGCGTGACTTCTATATGGATATCGATTCGATCCAACAACGGACCGGAAATTTTGCTTAAATACCGTTGCATTTCAGCAGGTGAAGATGTTACCGGCGCATCAGGGTCGTTAAAATAACCTCCAGGACTTGGGTTCATACTTGCCACTAACATAAAACTGGACGGATACGTTACCGTAAACCGCGCTCTTGAAATAGTTACATCTCGATCTTCTAAAGGTTGGCGCATGACTTCGAGTACGCTTCGCTTAAATTCTGGTAATTCATCTAAAAATAACACACCATTATGCGCCAACGAAATTTCTCCTGGCTGCGGGTATTGACCGCCACCTACCAGTGCAACATCGCTAATAGTATGATGTGGGCTTCGAAAAGGACGTGCTGTCATGATTCCACCTTTTTCTTTTGTTCGTCCCGCAACACTATGTATTTTGGTCGTTTCTAATGCTTCACTAAGAGAAAGAGGTGGTAATATGCTGGGCAATCGTTTTGCTAACATCGTTTTTCCGGAACCTGGTGGCCCAATCAATATAATATTATGTCCGCCAGCGGCTGCGATTTCCATACAACGTTTTATAGACTCTTGCCCTTTTACATCACTAAAGTCGAATTCTGGATTTTCTAAGTGTTCGTAAAACTCGGCTTCCATATCTACTATGGTCTGTTCTAGAATAACTTCAGCATTAAAAAAATCGATTACTTCTTTAATCGTTTCTACACCATAAACCTCCAGTCCATCTACAATTGCGGCTTCTTTAGCATTTTGTTTGGGAAGAATAAACCCTTTAAACCCTTCTTCTTTGGCTTTAATGGCAATTGGCAGAGCCCCACGGATGGGTTGTAAACTTCCATCCAGGGAAAGTTCGCCCATAATGATATATTCTGAAAGTGGATGTTTTTCCGTAATCTGTCCGGTGGAAACTAAAATCCCGATAGCTAAGGTAAGGTCATAAGCTGAACCTTCTTTCCGAAGGTCGGCTGGAGCCATGTTTAAAGTTATCTTTTTACCTGGAATTTTAAATCCGTTGTTTTGTAAAGCAGCAGCAATGCGATAATTACTTTCTTTAATGGCATTATCGGGCAGACCGACTAAATGATAACCGACTCCAATATCGGTATTAACTTCAACCGTAATTGTTGTGGCTTCTACGCCAAAGACAGCACTCCCATATACTTTTGTAAGCATGTTTTTTTAGATTAAAAAAAGGGGAGCCAACTAAAAAGGAAATATAGGGATTTTTATTTACATGATTTTTCAGAAAAATTAATACTACTTCATCCACCAACAATCAATAAAATCAGTAAGCATATGAAATAGTAAGCCTACAGCGATAATTCTGGTCTTTTTGAAAAATAATAGTAAAAAATAAACACCCATAACATAATACGAATGTAAAGGGTGAAACCCAATGCTACATCTTCCGGAAGAAAAAACAGGATCTGCTAGTAAGTGGTCTACATCCACAAGCATTGTGGCAATCATAATCAACCATGCTTTTTTCCAATTATTTCTGAAAAAAATAAACGCTATTAAACCCGGTGCTAAAAAGTGAAGCGAGTAATGAACAATCGTTTGTAGCATGTAACTAATCGATAATAATAGGAGGCACTAGTTCGTTTTTTATGGCAAAAATCACTAAACCTGCCACGTTTTTAACCCCAGTTTTATCTAATAGGTTTTTACGGTGCACCTCTACCGTACGAGGACTTATAAATAACTCTTTAGCTATTTCAGCTGTTTTGTATTGCTTGCAAATAAGTTCTAGCACTTCTGATTCTCTTTCGGTTAGAAATTCATCATCGTACACTGTTTTATCAACATACTTACTTCCTCCCTTTTTACTGTTAACCACTTCCATTACATGTTTATCGTAATAAAAGCCATTATAAAACACTTGTTTTATAGTGTGTAATACTTTTTCAGGTGGGGAGTTTTTTACTAAATAAGCACTTGCTCCCACATCGATCATATTTCTAATAAAGGGTTTGGTATTGTAAGTAGTAAGAGCGATGATGCCTATTTCTCCATACGCTTGGTGTATTGCCTTTGTGGCTTCTACCCCATTTAATTCAGGCATTTTTATATCGGTAATAATAATATCGGGTAATTGTTCACAGCATGCCAAGTGTTCTAAGAGCTCTTTACCATTACTGGCTTGGTATGTAATTTCTATGGCTGAATCACGAGAGAGAATATGTACCATTCCCACTCTAAACAGTTCTTCGTCATCTGCAATTACTACGTTAATTTTCATCTTTACTGGGGGTTAAAGTTAGCGTTACTTGCATTCCATTTTTAGGAGAAGAAATTATTTCAAGTGTTGCGTTTAAAATAGCAACTCGATTCTCAATCCCACTCATTCCTAATCCTTTTGCTTTCTTAGCTTCTAAAACATCAAATCCTTTTCCGTTATCGCTGTAGTGTAAATATAATAGGTTTTTCTTTATTTTAGTTTGTAAGTCCAATGTAGTTGCTTCCGAATATTTTATAGAGTTGTTGAATAATTCTTGTACAATTCGGAATACGTGAAGCTCTTGGTCTTTACTTAAAATATTTTCTGAGGCGTCTAAATGACAATCTACTTGAAAGATGTGACTTTCAGCAACTTCGTCGCATAGTTCTTCAAGTGCTGCGTCTAACCCAAATTTATCCAACGTAGGGGGCAATAAATCATGTGCAATTTTGCGAGAGCTTTCCAAAACATTCCCCGTTATCTTTAAAATGCTATTGGCTAGTTTATTGGTCTCTTCAGAAGAAATATCTTTTATTGAAAGCATACTAGCATTTAATGAAACAATATTGAGTTTTGAACTGATTGCGTCGTGCAAATCTTGAGCAATACGTTTTCGTTCCTCTTCTTGGGTTATAATAGTCGCTTGCAAGACTTCTTTCTGATTAGCAATTTTTAAATTGGCTTTTTCCAATTCACTCTTAATAATTCGTTTTCTTGAAAAATAAAAAAACAAAATAATAGCCAGAGCCATGACTACTAAAAGTGCAATGGCAATGAGGATAAGGTCGACTATTTGATAGTCTTCTTGGAGTAGTAATTCTTCCACCATGCCACGAAGATAAGAAATTGAAGCCCAAGATAGAGGACATTATTTAAGTTCAATAATAAGTGATAGCCATATTCTGTAATTAACGCCATATTAAATACCAAATTACCGGAGGCAAAGATTAAAATACTAGACAATAAATAGAAAAACAGACCTATGTTAATTATAAGAAATTCATTGTTCTCCTGCAGATATTTATAAAAAAAGAGTACTGAATATAGCACAATAAATCCTTGAGTTATTGTCACACCCAATGGGTTGTATCGAAAAAAAATGCCAGGGGATTGTATAAACTGAAAAGCGATAATCCCCAAAACGATAACCAAAATAACATACACCCATTTTTGTTTCAATAATTCTTTATAGAAAAACGTAAGTATTACAAATTGAAGAATGTAGTAACAGTGAAATAAAAATAAATTGTTTTTTATAGGAACGATGTATTTTAAAAACGATGCATTCACTTGTATCGGCTATTACAACTAAATAAACCGCAAAGATTTTGTAAGCTTTTCCTCTATTTTTAAATCGAAAAACATAAAGTGCAGCGTTTAACACACAAAATGTAATGGCAACATTACTTAAAATGTCAAAAAGTTTTTCCATTAGTATGCATGGCTTACTGGTTTTTTTCTGAAATTTCTATACCAAGCGATAAAAACCAAAACCTGAAAAATTATATAGAATGCATTATTTAAAGTTAGTAATAGTATATAATCTTCTTTCGAAATTAAATCGAAATTAAACACAAGATTCCCAGAGGCCAATATTAAACTACTACTAATCATATAAAGGAAAATACCTAAATTAATTAATAAGAATTTTGAATCCTTTTTTGACAATGAAAAATAGAAGTAAAGTAAAGCATATAAAACAATAAGACCTTGTGTTAGCGCAATACCGATAGAATTATATTTTAAAAATAAAGAAAAGTCGCTCAAATACTGGTACCCTAAAAAAACGAGCACCAAAACACCTATATAAATAAGTATTTTTATATTTAGTAATTCACGGTAAAAAAGCGTCAATACTGAAAATTGAACAATAATGTATACATTAGACATGTATAGATTATTGTCCACTAATCCACTTAATAAGTGTACGTAACTTAATACTTGAATAATCGATATCGACAACAAATAATAAGTGAAAATCTTAAAAGCCTTACTATTATAGTTGAAGCTTTTAAAAAAGAAAATAGTATTAATTACAACTGCAAAAACACCTGCTTTTCCTAAAAAAAGAAATAGTTCCATTAAGATTAATTCAATGGGCTTGAAGGATCCGAAGCTGGTGGAATTGGTAACGTAAAATCGTACAGATTACCACCAGATTGTAGCCCTCTATACCCATTAATTTTATCACGGTAAATAATCGTTCCGTCACGTTGGGTTACTGGTTCTGTCGCTACAATTATTAATTTTTCTTTGTTGGTTGTAGGATCAACCCCCAAATAAGCACGGACTTTTTTTTCTGCTCTACTTTGATTTTTCATTTCATCCAGAACATTTTGTAAATCGTCCGCTGGAATTAAAAATCCATTACATTGATTGTGTTTGTTGTAATCCGATTCGACAGAACGCCATTCAGTAGTCCACTCTTGGGCTTTTTGAAGAGTAATTGTGTTGTCTTCTTGACTCATAATAGAATTTTTAGTTAGTAGAGCATAAAAGTAATAAACCTTTTTTTTAAAACTAACTTAAATTAACATCTTAATTCTGATGTTTATAACTGTGAGTCAAGAATGCTATTGAAATTTCATCATTCGTTTAATCCATTTCAATTTTCTCTGAGTATGTGGATAATATTTTATCGGGAGCTCTAACCATGTAGGTTTATCGAGAATACTTTTGTAGTGTGTAAAACAATCAAAACCAGCTTTCCCGTGATAATTACCTATTCCGCTTTGCCCTACGCCACCAAAAGGTAATTTAGGGTTTGAAATATGCATCACCGCATCATTTATAGCTCCACCTCCAAATGAAATATCTCTTAATATTTTCTGTTTTGCGTTTTTATCTTTTGTAAACACATAGCACGATAGTGGCTTCGGAAATTTTCGTACTTCGGAAATTGCTTTCTCTAAATCAGTATATGTTATAACCGGTAAAATGGGGCCAAAGATTTCTTCTTGCATAACGGTGTCTGTAAACGAAACATTTTGAAGGATGGTGGGTTGTATATACCGTTCTTGTTTATCTCTATTTCCACCATAATATATCTGATCAGGTTGTATCATTTTTTCAAGCCGATCAAAATTGTCATCATTAATTATCTGAACGTAATTATCGTTATCAAATTGAAATTTTTGTTCTTCAATTTCGGCTTTTGCCAATTCCAAAAATTTTTCTTTTACCGCTTCGTGAACCATCACATAGTCTGGCGCAATACAGGTTTGTCCTGCATTTAAAAATTTTGCCCAAACCATGCGTTTAACAGTCATTTTAAGGTTGCTATCTTCGGTGACAAAAGCTGGACTTTTTCCACCCATTTCCAGTGTAACCGGAATTAGGTTTTCGGCAGCTGCTTTATACACTATTTTACCTACTTTAGTACTTCCGGTAAAGAAAATTTTATCAAAATTTTGTTTTAAAAGCTCCGTCGTTTCAGCAACACCGCCTTCAACCACTTTAAATACATTTGGGTCAAAATTATCATTAATTAGTTTTGCCATCACTTCACTTGTTTTTGAAGGTAGCTCACTGGGTTTTAATATCACAGTATTTCCTGCCGCCAAAGCCGCAACAATAGGAGCGAAAGAAAGTTGATAAGGATAGTTCCAAGCGCCAATAACCAAACAAACACCTAAAGGCTCAGGAATAATATAACTACTGGCAGGAAAGTTTAATATATTGGTTGATACTCGTTTTCGTTTAGACCACTTTTTAATATTACGCTTAGCTTCTTTTATATCGTTGTATAACAAAGCTAATTCGCTTACATAGGTGTCAAATTTAGATTTTTTGAAGTCTTTGTAAATAGCTTCATTTAAAATAGCTTCGTTTCCTTTTAAAACAGCTTGTAACATGTCAAGCTGTTTTATTCTAAAGGATATATTTTTTGTAGCGTGGCTATTAAAAAAAGATTTTTGTTGTGCTACTAACTGTTTCATGAAGTGTTATGGTTTCAGAAAAAGTTCAAGATAGATAAACTTATTTCAGAATTTTCATAACAAGATGCTAAATCAGCCTTTTTCCCGGTTTAAAACGCGGTATTCTTCATAGCATTCACTTATGGCATCTAGTATTTGAAGATCGTTAGCTGTTTTTATAAAACTTTTGGAATAACTGCAATTATTCAGTATTTCATCAATATCGACGCGTTCTAATTGCAATACGGCCATTAATGTTTCGCGGTCATATTTACTAGCTAATAAGTTCCGAATTTCATCATCTTCCTTCATTTTACGAAGTTTCCGCATCTGTTTAGGTTTTTTTCCAAAGACATTATAGAGGAAATCCGCCGGATTAAAAATAGCACTCAACACCTTAGTTACGGCACCTGGCTGTTTGTTTCCACCTTCATATCCAGAGCTTAACCCAGAAATACGGTATCGATAATTATCGTAAATAGGAATAATTTTAGCATCTACCTCAACATAACCGGTAAGTTGTACCGGTTTTACCACAACTTCTTCAAGCGCGATGCCCAATTCGGTCATTTTTACTTTAATATCCCCAAATTTAAGCCAGTCATTTGTTACTCGAACTCGAATGGACTTATACCCTAAGTAACTAAAATACAGCGTATCATTTACCTTTGCCCGTATAGAAAACGCACCTTCCTTGTCGGTGGTGGTACCAATAACTTCATTTAGGTTAACAATGTTTACGTTTTCTAAAGGATCATCAGTTGCAGTGCTAAGTACTTTACCATTAATAGGGTTGCTCTCTTGTGAAAACACAACCACTGTAAGTAAGGAAAATAGTAAAAGTAAAAAGTATTTTTTCATAACTGAAGGATAAATTTACATTAATAGACGATAAATCTGTGCCAAAGTTTCAAAAATAGGGCAATTTATTTATTAATTGCGTCTTCTACGTTTTCCTCCTGTACCTTTTCCTGTAGGTCGCTCACTACTTCTTCTACGGCTTTTTCCTTTAAAACCAGAGCCACCGCCATCAAAGCTTTTGCCCCCTCTTTTTCCTTTGCTACGGCCTTTTCCGCCGCTTCTTCCACCGCCTTTTTTACGTCCGTCTTTGCTAATTTCTACAGAAATATTACGACCGTCCAGTTTAAAGTCGTTGAAAATATTCAAGACTAACTCTTGGTGTTTTTTATCCGTGTTGAAAAACGAGAATGAATCTTTAACATCAACTCGGAATACATCATCCTGACCTAAACTAAGTAAATCTTTTAATAAATCTTTCAGACTCATCCAGTTGAAATCGTCACGTCCACCAATATTGATAAAGTAACGAACACTATCCTCACTATTACCTATTGAAGTATCGCCAGCAACAGTTGAGTTTAAATCTTTTTCGTTCTTATAGTAGTTATAGAAACGAGTAAACTCTACTGAAAATACCTTCTTGATTAATTCCTCTTTACTGAAATTTTCTAAAACCTCATTAATATTAGGAAGATATGCATCTATCTCGTGATTAACTTCGGTATTTTTTATACTATTGGCTAAATGAAATAATTGCGTTTCGCAAATTTCCATTCCGCTTGGAACTTCTTTTTTAGTAAAATTTCTTTGAATAATTTTTTCAATGCTCTTAATCTTTCTAAGCTCACTTTTTGAAACAATTACAATTGAAACACCACTCTTCCCAGCACGTCCAGTACGACCACTACGATGCGTGTACGTTTCAATCTCGTCTGGTAATTGATAGTTAATAACGTGTGTAATATTATCTACATCAATACCACGAGCAGCAACATCGGTCGCTACCAACATTTGTATTTGGCGTGTACGGAAGGATTTCATGACCAAATCACGCTGATTCTGACTCAAGTCACCATGTATTGCAGCAGCATTATAACCGTCCTCAATAAGACGTTCAGCTACTTTTTGTGTATCGCGTTTGGTACGGCAAAAAACCACTGAAAAGATATCAGGATTTGCATCGGCCAAACGTTTTAAGGCTAAGTAACGATCTCTGGCGTTTACCAAGTAATATTCGTGCGATACACTTTCGGTACCTACATTTTTGCTTCCCACGGTGATTTCAACCGGGCTGTGCATAAACTTTTTGGCAATTTTTGCCACGTCTTTCGGCATAGTCGCACTAAAAAGCCACGTACTTTTATCTTTTGGTGAATGGGATAATATTTCAGTGATGTCTTCATAAAAGCCCATATTTAGCATTTCATCTGCCTCATCGAGCACACAATATTCAATTTTTGAAATGTCGATCATCCCACGACCAATCATATCTTTCATTCTACCAGGAGTAGCAACGATAATCTGTGCCCCTTTTTTAATTTGACGCGCTTGGTCTTGAATGCTTGCGCCTCCATAAACGGCAACTACATTAAGACCTTTTTTATGCTTACCATAGCTTTCAATCTCTTTGGTTATTTGTAAACAAAGTTCACGGGTAGGCGAAAGGATAAGTCCTTGTGTAGTTCTGCTTTCAATTTGTATTTTTTGAAGCATCGGGAATCCAAACGCAGCGGTTTTACCCGTTCCGGTTTGAGCAAGGGAAACAATATCAGTTTCTCTATCTAATAAAATAGGGATTGTTTTTTCTTGTACTTCCGAAGGGGTTTCGAAACCCATATCGGTAATGGCCTGAAGTAAGTTTTCTTCAAGGCCTAAATCTTTAAATGTAGCCATAAAATGGTTTAAAATGTTTGCGTGTTAGATGGAAGCAAACGACTATTAAACCTTGGGCTTCACTTAAACACAAAATCCTCACCCTGAGGACTTTTTTGAAGCGGCAAAGATACTATTAACAATTAACTTAAATGTGTTTTTGTTTAATTATTTTCATCGGCAAAAACTTACAGTAAATCATTCAGCTTCACTCCCTAAGATATTCAATAAGTTGCCGCATGGCTTTTCCTCTATGCCCTATTTCACTTTTTTGAGTTAGTTTCATCTCACCAAAAGTTTCATTACACCCGTTGGGTTTAAAAATAGAATCATAACCAAACCCTTTGTCTCCTTTCTTTTCAGTAGTGATTTCACCTTCGCAAATTCCTAAAAACAATACTTCCGAATGGTTCATGGTTAAAGCTATTGCCGTTTTAAACCGTGCTGAACGGTCTTCTTTGCCTTCTAAGTTTTTTAACAATTTTTGAATATTAGCTTCCGAACTTTTATTTTCTCCAGCATACCGGGCACTATACACGCCTGGCTCACCATCTAAAGCGGCTACTTCGAGTCCAGTATCATCTGCAAAACAACTTAAATCATAGTTGTCACGTACATAATTTGCTTTTAAAATGGCGTTGCCTTCAATGGTATCAGCCGTTTCAGGGATTTCTTCATGACAACCTATATCCGTAAGACTCAATATCTCAAAATGATGCGGAAGCAAGGCTTTTACTTCTTTCAATTTATTTTTATTGTGTGTTGCAAAAACTAATTTCATGGTTTCAGGTTTCAGGTTTCGGGTTTCGAGTTTCGAGTTTCGAGTTTGAAGTTTCAAGTTTCAAGTTTCAAGTTAAGAGTTAGTTTTCCTAGCATCTAGCATCTAGCATCTAGCATCTAGCATCTAGCATCTAGCATCTAGCATCTAAATTACTACTTTTTCTGCTCTTGATACCGTTTTATTATTTCTTCAGAACTCTTTAAGGTGTTCTTTGTCCATAATAGTTCTATTTCATATTTTTCTGCTTCGGAAAGTTTCCAATTTACATTACTTTGTTTTAATCGTGTAACCACATCCTGTAAAATAATAGCTGCGGAAACCGAAATATTCAAGCTTTCGGTAAAGCCATACATGGGTATTTTTAAATACCCATCCGCATGGTTTAAAACCGTATCGCTTAATCCTTCTCGCTCCTTTCCGAAGAAAAAAGCACTTTTTTTAGTTATATCGAAGTCGTGTAACATCGTTGATTCATTATGTGGCGTTGTGGCGATAAGCTGATAATCTTGACTTTTTAAGCTTTCCATACAGCTTGCAATGGAATCATATCGGTTTAAACTCACCCACTTTTGAGCACCCATCGCAATTTCTCTATCTACTCGCTTGCCTAATTTTTCTTCTACCACATGAAGATCTTGAATGCCAAACACATCGCAAGTTCGCATCACGGCACTGGTGTTGTGCAGTTGATATACATCTTCAGTAACAACTGTAAAATGCCGCGTTCGTCTAGCCAATACTTCCTTAAAAAGTTCTTGACGCCTATCTGTAATATGGTTTTGTAGGTATTTTAAAAGCTGTGAATCCAATAGAAATAAGTATTTTTAAAAAAACGAAGATATAAAAAATAGGTCAATGAAAATTGTAGTTTTAACAGGCGCTGGTGTAAGTGCTGAAAGTGGGATCAATACATTTAGGGATAGTAATGGTTTATGGGAAAACCACGATATCATGGAAGTGGCCTCCCCCGAGGGTTTTGCCAAAAACCCTGAATTGGTATTGGATTTTTACAACGAACGAAGAAAACAATTGTTAGAAGTACAACCCAACACCGCCCATGAAGCTTTAGTTGAACTAGAAAAAGACCACGAAGTGACCATCATCACCCAAAATGTAGACGATTTGCACGAACGGGCAGGAAGCACCAACGTGGTCCATCTGCACGGCGAATTATTGAAAGTACAAAGTACAGGCAATGAAACCACGGTTTTGGAATGGAAAAAAGACCTCAACCTTGGCGATTGTTGTGATCAAAATCATCAACTACGCCCGCACGTGGTTTGGTTTGGTGAAATGGTCCCGATGATGGATGAAGCAATGCATTACGTTGCTAAAGCCGATATTTTAATTATTGTAGGTACGTCTATGCAAGTGTATCCAGCTGCGGGGTTGCTTCAATTTGCTTCAGAAAATACACCTATCTTTTTTGTGGATCCGAATCCCTCTATTTCTTCATCAGATCGAATTTCTGTTTTTGCTGAAAAAGCATCTACGGGCGTTCCGAAAGTGATTACTGAGATTGAAAAATTAGCTGGTTAATGAGTGATTCCGGATTATTACAGCAATTATCCTACACAAAAGCATACCGAAAAAACCGGTTAGAAGCTGCGCATTGGGTGATCGACCATCCTGAAACGTTTAGCGAACTACTCACCTATTGCCTCACAGCTAAAGATGAACTTTCTTGTAAAGCTGCTTGGGTCTTGGAATTTGTATACCTAGAACAACCAGACCTTTTACTACCCCATTTAGATTTATTTTTTGAAAAGCTACCTACCATAACTCGTGATCAAATCCTTAGACCGTTGGCACATATTTGTGAGCTGATTGCAATTTTATATTATAAAAAGAAGGAAGAAAATATAGGTTCTTATTTTTCCGAAGCCCATAAAAAGATAATGGTTGAATGTTGTTTCGATTGGTTAATAACCAATAAAAAAATAGCGTGCCAAGCAAGGGCGATGACGGCTTTATTCTACTTAGGGACTGAATTTGAATGGATACACCCCGAATTAAAACAAATTATTGAACAAAACATACACGTAGGCAGCGCAGGCTATAAAGCCAGAGGAAAAAACACGATTAAACAGATTGCTATATTTCAGAAAAAAAAGACCCATAAACTGAAGTGAAAATCGACCCGTTAGGTATTAAAAATTAGTATCTTTGCACCTTTAAATTTCAACCCATGGCAACCAACGCATTACAAGCAATTTCACCAATAGATGGTCGATATGCATCGAAAACGAAAGATCTTATCCCTTTCTTTTCTGAAGAAGCACTTATTAAATACCGAGTACAAGTAGAAATCGAATATTTTATTGCGTTAGTGGAACTTCCACTGCCACAATTAAATGATTTTGACAAATCGAAATTTGAAGCACTTCGGAAGTTATACACGGATTTCTCCACGGAAGATGCCCAAAAAATAAAAGATACCGAAAAAGTAACCAACCATGATGTAAAAGCGGTTGAGTATTTTATTAAAGAAAAGTTTGACACGCTAGGGCTACAAAACCATAAAGAATTTATCCACTTTGGGTTGACGTCGCAAGACATTAACAACACAGCTATTCCATTGTCTTTAAAAGAAGCTATGAACGAGGTGTATGTGCCATTGTTGTTGGATGTAAAAAATAAACTCAAAGAATTGGCTAAAGATTGGGCAAACGTCCCTATGCTGGCACGTACCCATGGGCAACCCGCCTCTCCTACCCGTCTGGGTAAAGAAATTGACGTCTTTGTAACCCGAATTGATGAACAATTCGACTTATTGGATAATATTAAAAGTGCCGCTAAATTTGGTGGCGCAACGGGGAATTTCAATGCTCACAAAGTTGCCTATCCTTCTGTGGATTGGAAGGCTTTTGGGCAAGATTTTGTTAAATCAAAATTAGGGTTACACCACTCCTTCCCTACTACACAGATTGAGCATTACGACCACATGGCGGCGTTGTTTGATTGCTTAAAACGCATCAACAACATTTTAATCGATCTGGATCGTGATATCTGGAGCTATGTTTCTATGGATTACTTTAAGCAGAAAATAAAGGAAGGCGAAGTAGGCTCTTCGGCTATGCCACATAAAGTAAATCCTATTGACTTTGAAAATAGTGAAGGGAATCTCGGAATTGCTAATGCCATTTTTGAGCATCTTTCAGCTAAACTACCGATTAGTCGCTTGCAACGCGACTTAACCGATAGTACGGTTTTACGAAACATTGGTGTACCGATTGGGCATACCTTAATTGGTTTTCAATCTACGTTAAAAGGTTTGGGTAAATTATTATTGAATGAAGCCAAATTTAATGAAGACCTCGAAAAAAACTGGGCGGTTGTAGCCGAAGCCATTCAAACCATACTACGAAGAGAAGGCTATGCAAATCCTTATGAGGCACTAAAAGGCCTAACCAGAACCAACGAAGCCATCACAAAACAATCAATGGCCGATTTTATTGAAACCTTAGACGTTTCCGAAGCGGTTAAAGAAGAAATGCGAGTCATAACACCTTCAAATTATACAGGGATTTAATTACCAAATAATGTAACATAAAAAAAGCTTCAGAAATTATCTGAAGCTTTTTTTATAATATAGTGATTATGTTTTACTGTTTAACAGCCGTACTATCAGTTCCCATACTAAAGATATCTCCTATTCCACTTAATTGGTTTATGTTGATATCACCCTTGTCTATGGAGTTCATCAACTTCATCATTTGGTCCGGTTGCATCTTCTCTCCTAATAACCTGAATACGGCAAAACCACGTTCTTCGTCACTGGCAAAAACAATCAGCTCGTCAATGGCATCTTCTTCCCCTGTGTATTTTAAGGTAGCTCCTCGATTGTTGGAACCCATTTTAAGTAAGGTTTTGTATTTGTCTTCAGCAAGAATGGATTTTACCTTATCTTTTTCAGTTTGGTAATCGGTTTTATTCTCTCCTTTTAAAGGGTATGCAACCACGTTTATTTTTTTAACGGTTGCCAAGATGTCTTTTTCTTCTTGAGTAAAATCGCTGTTTTCATTCTGCAGCAAACTGGTAGCCAGATCCACTTTTAAGAATTTATCATCATCCTGCTTGTCAACTAAATATTGTTGTAGAGATTCCGAATTGTCACAAGAAAACAGTGCAAGGCTCGCTAACGTAAGGGCTAATACATATTTTGTAAATGTCATAATTATTGTTTTTTCTTGTCAATATTCTTTAATGCGTCGCTTCCAGGAACGTTCAGGTCTTTCGTGAGTTTCGACACTTTTTTAAGGTCTATATCTCCAGTAATGCTCATAATTACGGTGCGTTCTTTACCATCCAAGTTTCCGGTAAGGTGCATCAATAATTCGCTCACGTGATTCGAGTTTTTTCCTTCTTTTGAATAAAACTTGATGTTTTTACCATCGTCTTTTACTCGCATCAGTTCTGAAAGGTTGGAATTACCTGAAACATACTTGGAAACTGCATCGTTCATTTTTGAAGCTACCGAAATATTTTCGGTCGTGAATATCTTGATGTTGTCCAAATTGTTTATCAGGTCCAGGTATTCTTTTACCTCGGGATCATTGGAGTCAAAATCCATTTTACTCAGGAGTTTGAACATATTTTTGGTAGCGACAAAGGAGGTTACATCCTTTTCGTCTTCGAATATATCGAATGCCTTTTGCGCCGAAGCGAAAAAAGGTACTGCTAATAAAGCAATTAAAATAAGTGACTTTTTCATTTTTATATAGTTAAGGGTTATTTTAAAATTTTGTTTTTTGTTTGTGTAAATGTTGATATATAAGTGAGCTCTTCGGCTCCTTCGTTAAAGTTTTGAGACATTAGTTGCATGGCTTCGCGGGTTTTTTCAAAAGCAATCAATGCTTCCTGTTCTTCTTGCGTTAGTTGTGGTTCAGAAAATACAAATCCGGCTACGCCAATGGCAATTACTACTGAAGCTGCAACACCATACCACCACCTTTTCATTTTAACTTCTTTTTGTGGTAATGCTATGTTGCGTTCAGAAACCTCTTGTTTGGCAAGGGTCAAGCCTTCAAACATAGGTTTGTAAGCTGCCAAATGGGGAGCTACTTCGTTTTTAGAAAAGTACTTCCGCAAGGTTTCTTCTTCAGCAAGACTGGTATTGCCTTCAAAATAAGCATCCAGTAATTTTTCTATTCTAGCTAATTCCATAACCTGTCTCTTATACACATCTGACGCTGCCGACGA